>JAUVBP010000090.1 GCA_030591125.1 Candidatus Woesearchaeota archaeon
ACGGAGACCATGAACGTGACTGGTTTCTTCACATCACCTGGCAGTGTAGAGCCTGCAGTCGAGGTATCATCTGATGGGTATATCATGGTAGTATGGAACCAGTATGACGGAAGTGGGGATCTTCTGTTCGCACGCATCTTCAATTCAGCAGGGACTGCCCTGACTGAGGATATATTGATCGATGATGACGAGCTTGGGAACAGCCAGGCAGATGTCGATTCCGATAGTGAGGGCAACTTCGTGGTCGCCTGGAATCGCGGTCAGGACATATTCGCACAGCAGTTTGATTCTTCAGGGAACAAGATACGCAGTCTTGTGAATGTATCTGTCGTCAACGGAGTGACTGAACAGGAGCCCGCAGTGGCTTTCAGTCCTGATGGCAGGTTTACAGTCCTATGGATGAATGATGAGCCGGGCCACTATGATATTTTAGGAAGAGTATATGATGAATACGGTAGGAGCATAGACGGGTTGATCAACCTAAGCGATAATACTGGTGATGACCAGAGATACCCGACGGTTGTCATGAACCACGAGAATGATGTCATTGCCGCATGGCAGGATGCCAACGGTCCGGATAATATCCGTGCCAGGATAGTATCTACCAACCTGCCTGACCTCGAGATAGAGGAAGACTCTGGCCTCTACCAGTTCAACCTATCGACTTATGCTTATGATGTTGATACGAACCTCGGCAACCTGACATGGACTATGCAGGGCAATGATTCTGCTCTTGCAACGGTAACTATCAACAACACTGACAACAACACAGTGTATCTTGAGATAACTCCGGTAGCTGATGCTACGGGTGTAATGACATTGCGTTTGACGCTTGAGGATAATACTTCCCTCACAGCAGAGCAGGAGATCCTGGTAAACATAACTAATGTCAATGATGCGCCTACAAAGCCAGTCATAGTAAGCGGAGGTCTTCAGACACCTGAAATCGGCAGCACAGTCAATAGGGATATAGTCATAATGTGGAATTTATCGACAGATGCTGACCCCGAGGATACTTTGACTTACAGTGTGGAGTACACTACAGATGGCGGCTCTGTTTGGAATCTCTTGAGTGATGGCATAACGAGTAATTTTTATGACTGGGAATCGCAGCTTGACATAACTACGATTAAGAACGTCACCCTGCGCGTGAATGTGACTGATGGTATTTTCATAAATTCTGGCGATGAGTACGGCAACTTCACTGTTGACAACTACGCTCCTCAGATAACTGTTGTAGCACCTTCAGTAGCTTATCTTGTGATATCTGGAGGTATAGGTATAGTCAACGCTACTACAAATGAAGACTCTACCTGTACATTCTCTTCAAATGTTTCAGGGACTTCAGCACCAACTACTGCATTAGGCACAATCCATGACGGTTCTATTACAGGCATGGTTGCAGATGTTTCATACCTTGTTAATGTTTCATGTTTGGATGATGTACAGAATGGCAATTGGACAACTGTTGCATTCACGACAAAGACTGATCATATTGAAGTTATATCTGTGACCGCTTCACCAAGAGTGATGATCAAAGGCGAGCCTGTCAACTTGACCCTGGAAATATTCTCAACATCTTCATGGGAATTCCTCAACCTTACCATAAATCATTCAGGAGGAATCTCTGACATGTTTGCTATATCAGATTTCAGCAATGAGATAAACGAGACTAACTTCATAACGTATAACATTACAGGAGTAGACACCAGCAATGACGGAGAGCACGACCTGCATATTGTCAAGGTGAACAATTCAGATGGATACGATGTCTCTGATGTGTGGTATGACATAGTGTTCGCAGCGTACAATGCAATAAACCAGACACTTAACCAAGAATGAAAGCTAAAAAACTGACAACAATCCTGGCATTCATTTTATTAGCTTTAGCGCTTGCTGTATCCGCATCCGCCGAGAACCTTACGTATATCTACACCGCTTTTGACGATAGCATCATAACTCAAGGATCCACCAATGCAGAGAACCCTCATAATGTCACACTCCCTAACACGACATGGGATTTAGAATTGATAAATAACGACAGCAAGTTTACAATATCATTGGAAGACCTGAACCATACAGATTATCCTATACTCAACATCACTGCAAGGCACATCAATCTGTCTAATCAGTCATATGATGGTTCTGTAGGGAGAGACGGCAACCTGTTCAGGTATCTTGTAGATTATGGTTATGCATTCATCATAGATCAATGGACAGATCTGCCTTACACGGTAACTTTTGACAGCTCAGTCCTTGCTCCAAGAGTGCTCAAGTGTACTTTTGACTTATCTAACGAGACTGCTGATGTTTCATCATGCATTATGATAGGAAGTGCTTACTCTGGATCAAGCACTAACTTCTCAGCGTTCTTCATAGCTGAGGATCATTGTGCCAACAGCATCCAGGATTACTTGGAGACAGGGACTGATTGCGGTAGCGTCTGTCCTGCATGCCCTACAGACACTGGAATCGGAGGCACCGGAGGCGGTGGCGGAGGAGGCGGAGCCTTTGGAGGTCCTGATATTTTGTACGTGACACCCACTATAGTCGGAGCTTCAGTCCAGGTCTACCAGGGCAATGAGCTCATAGTCCAGCACGGAGGGGAAGATTATCATTTCAGGGTCGTCTCAGTCAAGGCAGGAGTAGTCCAGATAAAGTCATTGGCGACGTATGCCACATACGATATCAATCTTGGAGACATCAAGACTCTGGGTCTTACATCTTCGACAGGCCAGTCAGTGACAGTAGAGATGTTTGTCTCTGATCACTTCGGTCTCCTTACATTCAAGATTGTAGAACGTCCAGGATTCAGTTTCGACTTATTGCCGCCAGGTTCTGTAAGCAGGGCATCACCTACAGGAGAGGTTACAGGAGGATTACCGACTGTACCACAGGCACCTGCACCACCTATTGCTCCGACAGAGCCAAGAGTTCCGCAGGAGCTGGAGCTTCCAGAATCGCCTATCGATATCTGGACGATACTTGCAAGCATATTATTTGTCATATTCCTAGTGGGAGGCGTGGCCCTTTACAGGGTTAGGCTTCATCGCTTGGAAAAACCCCCTACTGTAACTAGGACAGGTTTGGAGACTGATGGTTTACCCGAAACTTCTTCCGAAGTCTCCAGACCTGCTCCTACATTAAGACAGTTGATGGAGGAGAAAGCCAAGCGAACACCACCACCTGAACCTGAACCTGTACGTCTGGAAAGACCTAAGACATTGTCGAAGCAGAAAGAGCTCGAGGTGCAGAAGTATGTTTTCCATGCATTCAGCTCTGGCTTCACAGAAGCTCAGGTCAGGCAGGCATTGATTGATACAGGTTGGCCTGCAGAGATCGTGGATTGGGTCCTTCAGCAGGCACGGGCCAGCTGATAAGTTCTATGAGGCAGGTATGCATGACCAAGACTACATTACCGAAAGCGAAGATACTGATACAGAAAGGTAAGAAGCAGTACTTCGAGGACCTTGGGAGAGAGGTTTCTATAGTCAAGGAATCTCGTCTATACATCAGCGACTTTTCAAGAGACTTTTCGACAAAGTACGGTACGATAAAGAAGGCTGACCTGAAGAAGACAGGTACTGTCAAGTCATCCCAGGATAAAGAATTCAGGATATTTGATGCTTCATTCATAGACGTATACCGACGCATAAAGCGTGCCCCCCAGATAATCCCTCTGAAAGATATAGGGTACATCCTGGGGCAGACTGGTGTTGGCAGCGACTCTATTGTGGTCGAAGGGGGTTCTGGCTCTGGAGCGCTTGCATTGATGCTTGCGCGCTGCTGCAAGAAGGTATATTCTTATGAGGTTGAGCCTGAGCATCTGGCTATAGCGAAAGAGAATGCAAAGACTCTCGGTTTCAGGAATATCGTGTTCAAGAACAAGAGCATGTATGATAGTATATCAGAGAAAGACGTGGATCTGGTCTGTATGGACCTGCCTGCACCATGGGAAGCCCTCAACTCCGCATCAAAGGCCATGAAGCAAGGTGGCTTCATAGTGTCTTACTCACCGACAATAGTGCAGACTTCAGATTTTGTCAATGCGATGAGAGAGATGCCTGATTTTGTGCACCTCAAGACTGTTGAGGTCATAGAGCGGGAGTGGGAAGTGGACAAGCGTAAGGTGCGTCCTAAATCAAAGACGACGATACATTCAGGTTTCATAACTCTTGGCAGGAAGATATGACTTCCTGCATGCAACATGGACAAAGTGGTGATAAGTTTGGCAGCTAAAAAAAAGAGCACAACAAAAAAAAGCAGAGGGAATGGCACACGTTTCAAGTACATGAAGCACAAGAAACAGCACCCTCATTCGCATCCTGAATGCAAGTTCTGCAGGAAGATAAAGGAAAAGAAAGACATAGTCCTCGAGAACGATCATCTTGTCGTGATGTTCGGCAGGCTGCACCATAAAGGGCATCTTGTCATAATGCCGAAGGCGCATGAAGAGGATCTGCTCAAGCTGCACGAGAAGACCCTTGATGCGTTCATGAATGACACCATACATGTCATGAAGGCTCTTGGTAAGGCTATAAAGCCTGACATATTCAATCTTGAATATCTCAGCAACTGGGACCATCATATACACTGGAATGTCTACCCGAGATTCAAGAGAGATAAGGATTGGGGCAACCCTCCTGTCATCCCATTGAAAGATGAGAAGTTCAGGCCGAAGACCATGACCAAGAAAGAGATGGATATCTTCAATAAGGCACTCAACAAGATAAAGAAGGAGCTGTGGTAATATGAAGTGTAAGTTCTGTGAATGGGAGAAGCATTATGTCAAGATATATGAGAACGCTCACGCTGTCGCCGTATGGGGATCGCCTTATGTGAAGGGCCATGTCAAGGTCATTGTCAAGAGGCATGCCGAGAACCTGACCGACCTATCGCCTGAGGAGGCAGCAGGTCTTATGGATGTCTGGATAAAGGTTGGTAAGGCCATCCAGGAGGTCCTGCATCCTGACATAATCAATTGGCAGATAAACGGGAACTGGGTACGCCACGTGCACGGTCACATCTATCCGAGATGGCAGTCTGATCAGGATTGGGGTGAGCCGATACACCTGCCGACCAAAGAGCAGGCGCATAATAAGGAGTACCACCCTCATGAACTCTCTCACGAGGTCAAGACTCAGATAGCTGATCTGGTGTTCCACAAGAATTAGTGCGCTGATTATTTAGGAGTTACCTAAGAGTTCACACACTCACGAGACTCAATATATCTTCTCCATATTTCATTATCTTTGTAGGTCCCAGACCGTGTATATCTTCCAGGTCTCGAGTGGTGAGTGGCGTCTTCTGTGCTATGTCCATCAATGTACGATCATGCATTATCATG
>JAUVBP010000130.1 GCA_030591125.1 Candidatus Woesearchaeota archaeon
AGAAGTTTGGTGACGTAAAGCCTTTCTCAAACATCATTGACGCTGAAGTGAATCATATACAGGAACTGAAAGAGATCTATGATAAGTATGAGCTGGAAGTCCCAGTAGATGACTGGTATGATAAAGTGCCTGAGTTCGAGAGTGTAGAAGACGCCTGTGAAGCAGGAGTGCAGGCAGAGATCGAGAATGCAGCACTGTATGATGTACTATTCTCGCAGGTGGATAATCAGGACATCACAGAAGTGTTCACTTCATTGCGCGACGCGTCAAGGGATAAGCACCTGCCCGCATTCCAAAAATGCGGTGGTGGGAAAGCATAGGTGGTCATATCATGGCTAAACCAAGGACAAATTACATCATTGATGCCCTTATGGCAATAGCATTCCTTGTCTCTGCAGTTACAGGACTGATCATGTTCTTCTTCCTGCCAGGCGGTGTACGACAGGGAGGATACCAGGAATTTCTTGGCATCATAAAACATTCCTGGTCTACGGTGCATGTCTGGTCTGGAATCGTCATGATACTTCTGGTCATCATACATGTAGTCTTGCATTGGGGCTGGATTGTATGCATGACAAAAGAGATATTTGGGAAGAGAAAGAATAAAAAAAATAAAAGATGATCACATATAATCTTCAGCACAATCATCAAAGAGTTCATCAGGTGTCAATCCGTGATAATGCTCACGTCTCTCTTGTCTTAGTATGGCTGTCCTGAGACCATTATCATGCAGATTATCTGACAGGCTTGCCCTTTCTATTGGAAGACCTTCATAGATCCTGGTATCTACTCCCTGATTGTTCCTGTCGTACCCTAATTGTGTGCTTATATCTCCTGCCATAGTATTACCTCAAAAATGATACGGTAACTCAACTTCAGAAGCATCCTGCAGATATGATTCACTCGGTGTCTGGTCACGAGATATCGCAAGATACTCATGTTCATCACCTACAAACATTGAAGGTAGCCTATCTAAATTTCCCTCATCCTGTTCAGCTATCTTCCGCAATTCTCTGTCTAGACTTGTACTGCTTAAAGCAATCCCTTCATCCACATTTCCGAAAAAACTCATCATCTCATCACCTTGTTGTGTTTTCCTTTTAGCGAAGCAGAATCAGCGAGGTCAATAATAAAAAAATTTTAGGTAATATATAAAATTACCCGCTAAAAAATAATCACTTCTTCTTCACCAGTCCAGTCTTTGCAATCCCTTCAAATGCCCGCAATATCTCAAGCGGTACGGCAAAGATGACAGTGTTGCTCTGGTCTGATGACAGGTCATTGATTGACTGTAATGTCCTGAGGTGCAGTGCACCCGGTCCGGAAGCAAGTGTCTTTGCAGCTTTTGCCATGTTGGTGGATGCTATCACTTCACCCTGTGCCTTGACAATCACAGCTCTCTTCTCCCTTTCAGCCTCTGCTTCCTTGGAGATGACTCTCTTCATCTCACCAGGCAGTTCGATGTCCTTGATCTCTATCTTTGAGACATCGACGCCCCAGGGATCTGTGTCCTTGTCCACAATCTGACCGATTTTTGTAGCCAACACTTCCCTCTTCTGGAGTATATCATCAAGCTCGAACTCGCCGACGATGTTCCTCATCGTGGTCTGCGCCAGCTGCGACACTGCATACATGAACTCCTCTACTTTCAGTATCGCTTTCTCTGCCTTCTCGACCTTATAGTAGAGCACTGCATTGACCTTGAGTGATACATTGTCTTTGGAGATGCATTCCTGTGCAGGCACATCTACTGCCTTGACTCTCATATCCACCCGTTCCCAGCTCTGTATCACTGGAATCACCAGGCGCAGACCTGGACCCATTATTCCTGCATACTTTCCCAGTGTGAACTTGACTCCTCTTTCGTATTCCTTCACTATCTTAAGTGAAGCAAATAGAACTACAACCGCAAGACCTATCAGCGTAAATAAATATGCCATATAAAGCACCTCCACCCAATAGGCATATCAAGAATAGGATGCTTTATAAATGTTTCTCAACCCCATTTTCGACATCATGAATTTTCAATCATTATCCAAAGTAGAGAAAGCGGATTGGTACATCGACCTTGCTTTTCGTAATGCGACCAAGGCAGCAAAGGATATCAAGTCCCATAAACGCCCAGGTCCTGACACGATAAAGAGTGCTGAGCTTGCGAAGATAAGCGCGATAAAACGTGTCTTCAGGAGGCATCTTGACATCATACTGAAGTCATTCCCTTCTATCGATGGGCTGCCTGAGTTCTATCAGGAACTCATCCGTAGCGCTCTTGACTATGTAGAGCTCAAGAAGTCATTGGGCTCGCTGAGATGGGCACAGAAGAAGACTGATTTTTTCTCGGATTCATATCACGACAAGATAAAGAAGTGTCGGGATTTCAAGCGCATGATATCATACTCAAAAGAATACTACGGCAGGATAAGCTCAGTGATGAAACAGGTGAAGAAGCAGCTGGAATATCTGGAGTACGCAAGGAAGACCATGAAGGATTTTCCCAGTGTCAAGACATCCCTTTTCACCGTCGCGATTGCAGGATTCCCGAATGTCGGGAAGACCACGCTTCTCTCGAAGCTCACTTCTGCCAACCCTGAGATCGCTGATTATGCATTCACCACAAGAGGTATCAATATCGGCTACGCCAGGATAAAGAATCACAAGGTGCAGTTCATCGACACCCCCGGCACGCTGGACCGGTTCGATAAGATGAATCCTATAGAGAAGCAGGCACATCTTGTGATGAAGTACTGTGCAGATATGATCATTTTCGTGTTCGACAGCAGTGAAGCGACATATGATCCTGAGAAGCAGAAGAAGCTTCTGGCCAACAACAAGAAGCTGGGTAAAGACATCATAGTGTATCTCAGCAAGACCGACCTCACACAGCATCCTGATGTTCCTAAGTTCAAGGAGTTCTACAGCAATCCGGATGAGCTCAAGAAGAGAGTGGCAGATCTCATCCAATAAGCCTTTAAAAATAGTGGCCTAAATACCCTAAAAAGGCACATACAGAGCCTAAGAAAGAGGGTATTTTATTCACTATCTAATAGTAAACTTTAAATAGGGGTTCGGCGTAAGTTTAACTGGTTCAGGGAGATATCAGGTTAAATACAAAAATTTTATATCTAATGCCGAAAGGCGCATTGTTGGGGCGATAGTTTGGGAGAAGCAAAACTTGCTAGAAATAGTAGTAGAATACTCGTCATAGGTACTAATATCTCCGAAAATAATATTGATGATTACATCCAGGTAAACGAAGGTGTCAAGGTCGACATAATGAGTGACTTCAATGCAGAGCTTCCTGACGACAAGACATACAATGTAATTCTTCTTGAACAGCTCCCGCCCCAAGAGCTTATTCTCAGACTGAACGACCATTCTCCAGGAGCCACGCACATGTCACTCAATGCTGCGAAAGATCCAAGATCACTGCAGGGGATACAGTCAGGGCTTCACGCCCTCGTAGCATATGATGAAGAGACCATGTTTCCCGGCAGGGAACTCAGCCACGCAGTGCTGAAGCAGGAGAATGTCGAGACCATCCGTGCTGTCGGCGAGCGCATGCAAAAACTGCAGAAGACTCCTGAGTTCAACGGGATAGAGACACATATCAATAGGATACTGGGCGAGCCTGATTTCGAACTGACTCATGAACAGCTCGTGGATCTCGGAGAGAAATGTCCTGATGACCGCATACGTATGGCTGCGCGGTCGAAGCAGGCAATCAATGCCACAAGAGAATTCGACCTTCAGAGAGCGCTTGAGCTTGTGGAAGCTGCAAGAGAGGTCGACCACCAGAAGGAGTACATACCTGACCTGATATGGGGCGTCATCAGCGACTCGATAATGATGGACAGCGTGGTGGAGCAGCAGCACAGGATCTACGCAGACATCCTACGTAATGATTCATCGAGCATCAAGAAAGAAGTGCTTCTCCAGGTGGAGAAGACAGCTCCACAGCTTCCTGTAGTCAAAGAGATAAGGCCATCAAGGAGTCGGCTCTCAGTGGTCACAGTAAGTGACCTTGAATGCTACAGGAGAGAAGATCCTGACAAGCAAGCGATCATACGTGAGGCAAGGATAC
>JAUVBP010000116.1 GCA_030591125.1 Candidatus Woesearchaeota archaeon
CCTGAAGACATTGCTGACGATGATACGCCGCATGATGTTGAAGAGCGGCAGATGGTGAATAGGACAGATTTCAGTGATCCTGTGGATCCAGGTTTTGAAGAGCCTGCACTACCTGAGATGCCTCCACCACTTCCTGTAACCGATAGTGTACTGGATGAACACACCAGACCTACATTAGATAGTGGATCACCAGAACCCCCACTAGTGGAACAGGCAAGGCCAATGTGGGACACAGGATCCGAAGGACCGATGTTTTCACAGGAAGCTGATGGAAGCATACCTGCACCGGCATTGATAGCAAAGAATCCAAATGAGATTGATGACAGTACTCAGCCAGAAGATGATGTCGCGAGCCCTTCAGCTTCACCTATAGAACAGGCACTTGACGCAGCAAGCAGGGTCACTGAACCTGATCGTTCTGCTCACGCAATAGAGGTGACTGACGAGACGGATCTTGACCGCCTATTTGATGTGGATGAACCGAGCCAGGAGATAGTCAACGGCAGGGATTCCGACGAGAGTGTTGCAGAGATACAGGAGAGCATCCAGGGATCGATCGAAGGAAAAGATGATTCTCCTGAGATTACGCCCGCATTCGAACAGGCAGATACAGATGTCATGAACCGACCATTCGTACCACCCACAGAGATGGAAGAGACACTCGATGGATCCACTTATCCTTATACTGCAAGACTTCGCGTCGCAGCCAATACTAATGTGGGTAATATGCGCGATATAAATGAAGACAGATACAACATCAACATCGACAGCGGCCTGTTCCTTCTTGCCGACGGAATGGGCGGCCACACAAGGGGAGACGACGCTGCAGAAGCTACAGTCGATCTGGTGAAGAACCATTACGCCGCAGAGCTGACTGAGAAGAGAATGACATCTAAAGAGTCCCAGAGAACCAATGAATTCAATGCTCCGAAGTCTTTGGAAGATGCAATAAATATCGCGCACAGTGCAATCATCGACCTGAATGGCATAGTGGATGCCCGCAACACCGATGTCCCTATAACTAAACAGATGGGCACCACGATAGCTGCAGTGGCATTCTATGATGATAAGGTCCATATATCGAACGTCGGTGACTCAAGGATCTACCGCGGACGACGCAACCCGATAACAAAGAGATTCACATTCACACAGCTTTCTGAGGACCACACAAGACTGGCTCATAATCTGAAGAAGGCCAAGAATAAGAAGCAGAGAGAATATTTCATAGAGAATTCACGCGGGACGCTGTTGCAGGCTATAGGCATCCCTCCAGGAGACGCAAAATACATGAGCAAGGAGAAGGCAGATAAGCTTAAGCTGCAGGTCTCTCACACCGAGCATAAAGTGAGAGGTGGTGACCTGTACCTGATATGCTCTGATGGCCTTACAGACACGCTCAATCCGGAAGAGCTGGCAGGGATTGTCGACAATGCAACAGACATCGACACTGCATGTGACGATCTCATTACTGCAGCGAATGATAACGGCGGACATGATAACATAACTGCCATACTGGTCGAGGTACAGAGAGAACCGACTGAATATTTCAGGAAAGTAGTCGCAGGTGTATCTGCCGCAGCCATGATAGCTGGCGTTGTTGCGATTGAGAGGCTCGCAGGAGATGATATCTACAAGACCATAGGAGAATACTTCGAATCACAACCTAGTGTAGTGCAGGTTGCAGAGCCTCCTACAGAGGAGGTCGCTGCGAAAGAAGTTGCCACAATAGCTGTGGCAGATACTGCAGAAAAAGAGCAGCCAGAAGCTGCACCGCAGGAGTTTGATTTCTCAACACAGGCAATCCAGGATGATGTAGGGCAGGAACCTGTCGCAGAAGAGAAACAAGGACCTGCACATACCACCCCAGTAGCAGAAGCTCAGACTCAAGATACACAGGCAGCAGAAGTCCAGCCCAAAGCACCGGCAGAGACGGTTGAAGAGATAGCAGAGAATCTGAGAGCCAAGATAAGGCAGAGCACTGAAGCGCCTGCAGATATCGATTCAGTCGCTGCTGAAGATACTGCTGAAACTCCTGACAGGAGCATAAGCAAGAGAGTGAAAAGAGCATACCAGCGGATGGTAGGAAAAGTGAAAGCAGACCATCCTAAATCCAAGATCGCCAAATATAACTTGTCGCGTGATGCAAAGAGCACAATCTCCCACCAGGGAGTCATCAACGCAGCATATTGGTACGGTACAAGGACGGATAATAAGAAGTCTAATGATTATCGTGGAGGCCCTGGCAAGAAAGGCATGCGAAGCATGGCCAACGATTGGCTGAAGAGCATGACAGGCCACGGAGTCTCATACTTCACACAGGCCAGAGGGACAAAGTTCAATGCTGAAGACGTCACTGTCGCAAAGCTTGACAAGAAGAAGTCAAAAGTCAAGAAGAAGAACAAGAAGAGGTCAGGCAAGAAACAGAAGAAAAGCGGCTCACTTGACGATACCCTCTTTGACAATGCTCCACCACTCGAGCAGATATTAGAGAGGGATAATACCCGCCAGACAATGCTGAAGACGCCTGCATACGGGACAGAACAGGAGTACACCACAGTGCAGCACACTGTGATCGAGCATCTTTACAAGGAATTCAAGTTCGCAAAAGCGATCACTGCAGATGAGATGTCAGCCAAGGCTGCTGAGTACAGCATCCAGGACCTGACTCCAGAGAAAGCGCAGGCAGTATACCTTGATTCAGCAATGGACAGGGAAGAGGAGATACTCCTGACTGATGTTGTCGAGGATGATGACCTCGGTGAAGAGATACTGCTGACTGACGAAGTGAAGGATGAGGTCACGGATAATGACATCTACGAGCTTATCCAGTACTGCATGAACAGCAATGAGTGTGCTATAGCTGATAACAGCATGGACCTTCCTGAATATGAAGGTGACAATGATCAAACTCTTGAACGTCAGTGGGATGCATCAAGATTCGACATGGACAGGCAGGTCACACAGTACAAGAACGAGAACCATGAACGGCAGTGGAACGCATCAAGATTCGACCTCGCAAGAAGGGCTGCAGAGTACAACGCAGCGGATGCTGCAGACGACTTCGAGATAACTGTCGATGATGCTGATTTCTCAGAATTAAAGAAAGCTGCTTGATTGTTTTTTAGATATTTCTAAATTTAATTTCGTTCTGCTTAGCCCTGCTCCGTTTTTTTATCACAGGGGTAAAACCTGACTCGCCTTGTTGACCAAGGCTCGTGCCAAAAATAATCCCGACTGCATCAGGATTATTGAGCTTCCAAACAAGTTTGGAAGTGCCGACGCTTGAAAATCTTGATTTTCAAGTTCAACAATGCCGATGAGCTTGCGAGTCGGTATTGTTTTTATATGCCTGAGTTGTTGAAATGTTTCTTTCGCCGAAGGCGTTCCATATCTATCAATCAGATTAATGAGACCGAACGCATGCTAATTGGCGTCACCGGTTTGAGCAATATCTTTAATGAGGAATAGAGCAAGGAACAATAGGAGTTTTTACCAAATATTTATAAACGCATAAATCAGCCTCTTTAAATAAAAAAAGAGGTGTAGTATGGTCTGGTATGTTAGCATAGGCATGTATTTCTGGAGTCTGTTCACTACTTGGCTCCACACCCTTTTCGTAGCTCCATTCCAGCATACAGAGATGCTCTGGCTGCTCATTCCTATATGGGTGACATGGTTCTTTGCAGAGTTCTTCCAGGAGAAGCATGGGACGTCCATGGGGAATGCCATAACAAATTCTGTGGTAGTCATCTGGGGCAGCATAGATTGTACACGGCAGACAGTCCGCCTGATATCTGCGGGAATCATCACATCTACAGGAGACATGATCCTCAGGTTTCTGGTGATCGCTATCATCCTTACATACGGCATCGCAATCGTCGTCCTTGGCCTGAAAGGGAACAAGATAATCAAGTATATCGGCAGGGTGAGGGAAGTGACTTATGCTTTCGCCATGTTCGCACCAGTGTTCTATCATGCAGTACCGCTCACTATCAAGCATCTGATAGCTTCAGTGTTGTTCTTCCCGCTGTTCTATTTTGCCATAGAGCTGCTTGACCGTTACACTCCGAATCCGAAAGCAGTCGTTGAGGACATGGAAGAGGACGGTGGCAGCAAGAGCAGCTCAGGAGGAGGTGTTGACTGGGGCGACAGCAGCTCAGGCAGTGGCGGCAGTTCAGATCCTTTCGGAAGCAGCAAGAGCAGCAGCTCAAGTAGCGGCAGTTCAAAGAAAGGCAAGGATGACCTGGGAGATTTCAAGTTTTAGGTGACATGATGTATGAGTTTATGATTCCGGTGATGGGTTGGACACAGGCATTGCTTCTGATAGCAGCAGCGTTCTACGGTATCCGCAATCTGCATGGCCTGATCGCTGCAAAGCACAAGAAGACGATAATGCGCATAAAGCAGCACAC
>JAUVBP010000002.1 GCA_030591125.1 Candidatus Woesearchaeota archaeon
AAATGGCATATATGAGCAAAC
Source organism: Candidatus Woesearchaeota archaeon (assembly GCA_030591125.1). GTDB lineage: Archaea > Nanobdellota > Nanobdellia > Woesearchaeales > UBA11576 > JABMQF01. The sequence continues at coordinate 22 of JAUVBP010000002.1, forward strand.
ATATGGAAAATGAGAGTTAAAGCACGTAGAATCAAGAATGTTCGTGTGGTGCAGATATAGGAATATATAGGTTAGAAGGGCTTAAAGCAAGAAAATCAAAAGAAATCAAAATATTTGAGCAGAAGCTAGACCTTCAAAACTTCTTGAACTGAGCTGCGATGTCTATTAGCTCCACGTGTCCCATGAGCTGCTGTCTGCAGCAATATCGCTCAAGACCTAGATCATCCAGGACCTTCTTCATGTCCTCACCCTTAGAGGTCCTCATATTGAAGTCCTCCCAAAGGTGTGCTATGGGCTTACCACAGCTCCAGCATCGTATAGGTATTATCATCTTTTCACCTTATCCTCAGCAAATATCTGGTCTAAACACGCGAAAACATGCGAAAAAATCGCAATAATAAACATAAAAAACATGTAAAGTGAGTAGGAGCACACATTTCGGCTCTGTTGTTTGCTCACCTGTATGACTTCTGTCTCTTGGCTCTTGCCTTAGAGTCATTAGGTTTCCTGGTCTCCTTGAACCTGGTATCTGCAACAAGGAATGACCGATCATAATCTGCCAGAGCACGTCGCACTTTCTCTCCACCGAACGCGGCAAGAGCCCTGCCCATCGCCTGACGTACTGCGTCGACCTGAGACATGACACCGCCACCAGTCACCTTGATATCCATATGTACTTTAGAGGCAACATCACCTGCCAATATCAAAGGCTCCTGGAGTTTCAACCTGGCCAGCTGCGGCTCATAAACATCGATCATCTTACCATTGATCCTGACCATACCCTTACCGGGCTTCAATGTCAGTCTAGCTACAGATCTCTTCCTGGATCCTGATGTCTGAATCACTTTTGTCTTACTCAACCTTACCACCTAGGAATCTTGATATCTCCTTTATAGAGACTGTGTTGATCATCAGCTTTGACGCTTCAGCTTCCTTTATGCTCTCAGCCTTCTTGTCCTTGAACTCTTCAGGGACTCCGATCCAGCACATGATGTTCTGGAATGCTGCACGGCCTTTAGGCTGCTTGTATGGAAGCATATCCCTTATGAAACGCTTGAGAAGCCTGTCAGAAGATCTCTTGAAATGAGGCCCTTTTGAAGGTATACCTCGGGTCACCTTCTGCTTCATCTTAGCCAGGACAGCCTGCTTCTTACCTGAGATGACTGCATTCTCTGCATTCACTATGTCAATCTTCTCACCCAGCAGCGCCTTCTTGGCGACCACTGAAGCAAGCCTTCCAACAATCTGGTCTGTCGCGTCTATAAGCATTTTGTTACCTTTGAATATGATCCTATGATCGGGCATGATTAGCCAATTATCCTTATCTCTGAAGTCTTAGACCCCTTCTTCATCAGGTCCTGTATCGTAAGTAGGTCGCAATTCTTCTGCTTGAGCTTCTCAACAGCTCCATCAGAGAAAGCGAAAGCTGCTATCGTGACCTTATGGTCAAGCACACCTGAACCAAGGACCTTTCCAGGGACCACAATGACCTCATTGTCCTTGGTGAACCTGTTTATCCTTGATAGGTTGACAGCTCTCCTGTTCCTTGTAGGTCTCTCTAGGTCTACGGCCAGTCTCTTCCATAATTTGGATGAATCATCTATGGCCTTCTTCTTCAGCTCCGCAATCAGGTTCCTGAGATGCGGGTTTAATGGACCTGTTCGATTTCCCATATTGATCATGCATATCTGTTATTTTGAAACGATTTGATTGAACTGAAACGATTTGATGCGGGGGACGGGGTTTGAACCCGCGCAGACACTAAGCCATACGGCCCTCAACCGTACCCGTTTGACCACTCCGGCACCCCCGCATGTAAGCGGGAACCAATGTCATCATAACTATCATCACTTGATGAGCTTCACCAGCTCATCACACTTCTTCTGTATGATGCTCACTGCCTCGGACACTATCTCCTTAGGGTCAAGCTGTCCCCAAGACTCTATAGTGAACATGAAATCAGTATCTGACTCGTTGAGCTTAATGTGTTCAGGATCCGCATCCGCGCATGCTCCGCACAGATGGCATCTTAGCAATGCATCCTTGTTGATCGTGAGTTCCTTGTTCTTTACTGAAAAGATATCCAAAGGGCAGGCATCTGCCACCGCCTTCGGGTCCTTCACGCCTTTCTTGATGTCCACAACAGGCTTATACTTGTAAAACGCCAGAGCAGGTGACCATTTAGCGTGCTCCTTACCTCTACCGAGGACGCCTGTAGCCTCGAGCTCGAGGGTCTGGCCCTTTATGAGCTTGACAATAGGGGTCTTAGGATCGACCGGAACCACCTTTGGGTCCTTTGATTTTATCTCTGAAGCGTAAGCAAATCCAGGTCCCTTAGCCTTAAGTGTAAAGTTCAGCTGGCACTTTGAGCAACCTTCACCATTACAGGAGCAGTCTTCAGGAAGCTCATATGACTTCAGGTCTGTAGTTATTGCAACAAGACCAAGTCTATGCGCCACCATCTCATCATAGAAGATTGAACTGTTCTTACGTATCTCAACATCCTCTATTGCCATGGTAGGCACTTCTTCTATGATTGTCTTCCTCAGCATGCTCGCAAAAGCAGGCGTGGTCCCTTTGACTAGGAAAGTCATCCTGTTATGCTTCTTGTCCTGGCTTATGAATTCGACATCCATGGTCTATACTCTCCTTCCTCGCCTGCCGCCTTTCTTCCTGCAGCCATCATGAGCTATTGGCGTGACGTCCTGTATGACGCCGACCTTGAGTCCCATCCTTGACAATGCCCTTACTGCTGCCTGAGCCCCTGGACCAGGAGAGTTAGGTCCCTGATGCCCGCCAGGTGCCCTGATGTTGACATGGATACCCGTTATACCTCGCTCCATGGCAAGCTCTGCAGCACGCTTAGCAGCGATCATCGCAGCTGTAGGGGATGATTCCATCCTGTCAGCCTTGACAACCTGACCACCTGAAGTCCTTGCAATCGACTCAGTGCCTGTAATGTCAGTTATGTGTATTATAGTATTATTGAAAGATGAGAATATATGGCAAAGCCCCCATCGTATAGGCCTGCGATCTCTTCGAGGTGCAAAGTTCTGTCTTGGAGCTGGCCTTGGTGGTCCTCTTGCATCTGGCCTCGGAGCTGGCCTTGGAGCAGAACTTGGAGCAGGAGTTGAAGCAGAACTTGGAGCCGAACTTGGAACCGAAGTTGGAACCGAAGTTGGAACCGAAGTTGGAACCGGCTTTGGTGCGCCTTCTGCTTTAGGTGCTGAAGCGGTTGCAGGTGCTACTGGCTTAGGTGCAGGAGCTGCTGCAGGAACTGGAGCTGCTTTTTCAGCTACAGGAGCTGCTGCGGGCTTAGCTTCTTGAGTCTCTTCAGATTTTGGTGCAGGTTTTGCCTTATCTTCGTCAGCCATTTTTGATTACCAGATGATCATCTTTTAACAGGAGGTCTATTAACAGGAGGTCTATTAACAGGCGGTCTATTTGCAGATCCTCCTCTTGGAACCTGTCTTCTTGGAGCGCCTCTCCTTGGACCGCCTCTCCTGAACCTGTTATTCTGCTCTTCACGAGCAGCTTCACGAGCAGCCTGCTTGGCAGCCCTTTCTTTTGCAGTCAGTGCAGAAGTACGCTCTGGATGCTCAGGATCAGAAAGCCCTGAATTCTCCCTGAATGAAAGCTGGGTCTCCTCACTAATAGGGACCAGATATGCTGGAGAGGTAATGACCCGGGCATTTATACAGACATGACCATGGGTTATGAACTGCCTTGCCTGTTTTACGCTGTTGCATAGGCTCTTCTTGTATACAAGAGTCTGGAGCCTGCGCTCCATGACATCCCGCAATGATAATGAAAGTATTGCGTCGATATCCGCTTCCGGTGAAAGCAGACCATACCTGCGCAGCCTGTCAAGCAGAAGCTGGCGTTCCTTATCCGCCTGAGGGCCTGAAAGCGTGACAAGCTTCTTTGCCTGAGCAGTAGCATTCCTCAGGAACTCACTTACTTTCCATATCTCAGTCTTATTCCGGAATCCATACTCTTTGATAAACTTCTTCTCCTCATCAATCCTCTCACTCTGCCAAGGATGACCAGGTGTTGAGTACTTTTTCCGGTGTTTTTTTGGATCTCCCATTTTAATTCAGTCGTTATTGTGATTGGTTACTTTGATTACTTCTTTCCGCCCTTGCCCTTACGCTGGACACCAAGGCTTTTCCCTCTCTTATTCCTAAAGTTATTCTTGGTCTTCTGACCCCTGACAGGAAGCCGGGACATATGCCTGACTCCTCTGTAAGTCCTGATCTTCTTCATGATCTTAGTATCATTATCTATCTGCCACTTCAGGTCTGCGCCGAGGATATGCTTATCAGCACCAGTCTCTGTGTCTTTCCGCCTGTTCAGCATCCAGATAGGAAAACCATATTTCAGAGGATCTGCCAGGATAGCATCCAGCCTTGCGACCTCATCCTGACTCAGCTGGCCTGTGAACCGCTTCTTGTCCATATTGGCGAATGTGCATAAAGCATTGGAGAATACGAAATTCACACCCTTTATCTTCTTGAGGGCATTTGATATCGACTTAGAACCGTCCAAATCAGTGTTCGCAACCCTGACTATGTGCCTGAAATTCTTCTTTGCATCCTGATTGTCAACCATTTTAATCATATACCTGATTTGTGTCTTTTATCGAGCAACAAGGACATAGAACGCGGTATTTAGTCAAAAATCCTGACTAAAACCCTATATGCACTCAAAAAGCCTTTGAACTCGGGTTTCTGAATGAATATTTTCAGATTTGGATTGTATATAAAGGTTTGTATGCCCCAGATAGCCTGCCCCGATAAAGAGTAGAAGGGCGGTAGCCGGGACTTCCATCAATAGTCACCTGAACAGACTCTTGCGACGTATTGTTTTGAACCCGGACTTAAGGATCCACAGTCCTTTGTGCTGCCAGGTTACACAACTACCGCCATCTGGCGTTTTCTGGGGGAAGAGAGCTCCTTATAAAGGTTTTGTTGATTGTCGTCTAAATTACGCCCGTCGAGAAAAGGTTTTTGAGTAAGAAAAAGTTACATTTATGTAACATAAACTTACCTGTTTATTGGCCGAAATGTTTCCGATATGGTTCAAAGAAGAATCAATACTGCCTTGAAGGCATCATCTGTGAAGGAGGTATCCCTGGAGGAGGGGTTGCGACCTGAGCTTCAGCAGGAGGTTGCCCCGAGGACTCTCCGGGTGGCGGTGTCGACGGTGGATGATCATCAGGAGGGTGCTTCTGTTTATGTTCCCAGATGAGATCCTTGATCTTGTAGAGGAAGTACGGTGCGCTAAAACAGACAACATACACGACGCTGATCAGCCATGCACTGTGAGTGTTCGTACTGTTTATCAGGGTGTTGAACCTGTTAGCGACACCGACCATAAAATATACAGTAACTACGGCAATAGCCGGAATAAACACACCTGCCATGATGTGATGTGACTCATCGACATGTTCTATATCTTTCAGTATGACGCTGAACAGGGCGCCAAAAACAAGACCCACAATACCTAATATGACAAACACCGGCCCGGGAGAAAGGACCATCAAGAAAGGAATAAGAGTGACAGAAAGTATAAGATTGCCCATGATAGCGACGACAAGACCTACCCAATAAAGTATAGGGTGCGATGCCTTCACAAAGTGAGCATGCTTCTCACGTTTCTCTTCAGAATATAATATATTAAGAGTACCTTCTATCTCCTCTTCAGTCCACCCCTTTTCAAGCAGCCTGTGTCTTAAGCTCTTCGGCATGACCCTGCCTAAGAGAGTTCCATTAATAAAGGTTTCTTAGAAGGAATGAACAGAGAACTGCCGAGAATTTACAGTCAGGCACAACCAAGCAGATAATAATCAAACATCAGCAATAATCAATCCTCGGCAATAATCAATCATCTTCAGGAGGAAGGATCATCTTCGAGACATGCTCATAGAAATCCTTGATACGCTTGAAATCCTCATTCACTGTATCTATATTGATCTCAATCACTTCCTCGTCGACTACTACAGTCATCGTCACATGCCTCCTGAACTCACAGGCCCGTGAAAAATCCGCTTTGCTTATCTTCCTCAGCTTCATGAAGAAATCCGCAAACACTGGCAGGAACTCATCATCAGGGAACAACTCCTTGATCATCCTTGCTTGAGGTATAGGTGCTTTTGGGACAGTCTCTAGCTTCCCCTCTTCTTTAAGATGCTCCAGGAGCGCTGTAAACGTGAAACCTATGCAATTTATGAACCGATCAACTATGTGCTTGAGAACATCACAAGTACGGGTATATTTCAAGCTGACGAATATGAGGTGGTCAGCTCTCTTTATCTCTTCCTGCGCATCATCCAGATAATCATCCATCGTTTACTCCTTGCTCGCCCGAAATCGCCTCTACTGCCTTATCAACAAATAAACGTGCCCTAAATAAATACTTTTTCATATCCGCCACGGAAATCACATCACAATTGTAATGCTCATCGCATATGACAAACTTATCCTTTCGCGCGAACTCGACAGGACTGGCCTTGTGCTCACACATAATCTTATGGAGAGTCACAAGCAGCTCTATGTCATCATCCTTGAACCCTGCTTTTCTCGCTTCCGGGTCAAAGGCCTTGAAAGCAGCATCAAAATCTTCAGTCACCCTCTTTTTTGCTGGAGCGTCTTCCGCACCTTTCCTAACCAAAAAAGCACGCATAGCACTGGTAATTGCAGTGTAGACATCACCTGCAACAGCGAGGATGAGCTTAGGATCATCGACGACAGGATATGTCTTTATCAGCAACTGCTCAGCGACCTGCAGATCCTTCCGCGCCTTTGATAAAAGCTCTTGACAAGAGTCCATCATGTATAAAGTGAATCGTTCAAGCAGATCTATTCCTGAAGCGACATTATAGCGGCTGCGAGGTCTCCCTTGCTCTCCTCAATCGCAGCCCTGGCCTTCTCTTCCGAGACATTGGCCTGTTCCATGACTGTCTTCACATCATCCTCACTTATATCCGGCTCTGTAGAGAGAGGACGCTCATGGATGTTGCCCACGATCTGAAGGGTCTCCTGGCCCATCATATTCACCTTAGAGACCTGTGGGTCAGTTATGACCAACTCAGCCTCAGGAGTCTTGATTATGACCTCGGTGGCAGGAATCTCGACCTGCTGAATACCCATGCGCTTCATCATCTGCGCCATCTTACGGGGATTCATTCCAGGCATCATTTTATTGTAGACCTAAGAAGCCATATCCCTGCAGGTGCAGGAGTATGACAAAAACCATCAAGACAATGCAAAGCACCACAACGTGCCCTGGCTTGATCTCTATGTTAGAACTATAATCATCGAAATAACGCGTCAGACCACCCATACCGGACGGAAGATTGACCTTAGTCTGCTTTGCCATGGTGGCTTTTTGGGAGAAGTAGGATGTTTATAAAGGTTGTGGCAGGGTCCTTCAAGGGCCAGATACTGGTAAGATATTGCTCAAAGAAACACTTTTTAAGTGAGCCAGTCTCACTTCCTTCTGTAAGACCACAAGTTGACAACCGGATATGTGGACTTCGTCTTCATAGCTGAGGAAAGTCCGCCCACTTTTGCAGCAACTCGTGGAAGCGAGGCGCGGAGACGCGCGGCAACAGCTCAGAAACGAAACCGCCTCAGGGCAGGATGATAGGTGCGAAGCCTTTCGCGAGAGAGGTGAGTTAACCCCTGGACGTTCCTGAAGGGAGGGATTAAACGGCTAGCCCTTGCTTGTGCAAGTCCTTATGGGCGCTAAGTAGAATGTCAACACAGGCTATCGATATCCGGCTCGACCGGGTGTTTTGGGCCTGACAGAAGGCGGCTTATTGTGGTCTTACGTCTTTATTTATTCTAGAACTCACTACTCTTTCTCGAAAATCAATATACTGAACTCTTCCTTGCCCACAACCTTTTTGCTTGCGCAAAAACGTTGACGAAAAATCATCGTGGTATCTCCCTCTGTTCGATACCACTCAAGTCAAAGAAATAAACCGCGCAGCCACTACTCTTTCTCGAAAATCAATATACTGAACTCTTCCTTGCCCTGCATCAACTTGAAGTTGGCAGTAAGGTGGAAGTGGTGCCGCTGGGCATGGTTGAGTATCTGTTGATAGTTCTTCACCAACAGAACAATCCTGCCTTCAGGCTTGAGTACGAAGTCAGCAGTATAGAACAACTCCTGGAATATCTTCTCCAATCCCTTCTCAGTCAGGAGCCGACACACCTTCGGGGGATTAGATATTATCCTGTCGACAGACTGCTTCTCGAACTTCGTGTCCAGCCACTCGACATCCATCCTTGTAAAATTGATCTGCTTGTTGATGCCTGCGATCTTCGCGTTCTTCTCAGCAGAACGCAAGAAACGCTGCTGTGCATCAGAAGCTGTTATGCCTTTGATGTCATGCACTTCCTTGTCATGCTTCTCAAAGAACGCATCGAAATCAAAATCCTTGAGCTGCGGAAAGTTAAGGAATGCAAACCTGTCCTTATTGTAGAACCCTACTGGCTTCTTAGAGGCGTGAAGAGCTGCCTCAATCGCGACCACACCTGAATGAGCGAACGGATCAAGAACAATCATACCTTCCTTGAATCCTCCGAGACGGACAAGAGAGTATGCGACAGTGGCCTTGACAGAATCTGCAAGAGCAAAGATGCGATAAGAACGCTTGCTCAGGTCAAAGCCTGCAAAATCCACTCCAAAATAAAGGTCATCTTCACATATGTATACATATAGTGTGACATCAGGATCCTCAAGGTCTACAGTGGCACCGCACTTCTCATGATACTTCTCATATATCACTCCGCCGACCTCGCGCTCGGTCTCCATTGTGTCGAACATATCATTTTCGACTATCTTACAGCGGACCACGAACTTCCTGTCCTTGAGCCATTGCTCGAGATCAAGACCTTTTATCACTTCCATTGCCTGTTCAAGATCCTTTGCCGGTGATGCTGTGAAAAGATGGAGCACTTTAACCGCAGACTGTGACCTGTAACAGAGAGAGCAGAAATCCTCAAGATTCTCTGTGTCAAAAAGTGCGACAGAACGCTTCAGTGTGCAATCTACACCGATAAGCTCTTTCGATTCCTTCCCAGAAACAGCCTCTAATCCGGGGTGGGTTATTATCGCGCCTTTCATTTTGGGGTGTAGATGATCCACCTTCCAGAACACAGTCCAGAGGCAGCTGAAAAATAAGTATTGACTACTCGTTTATAATCTTAGCGGCATCGACCAGCCTGTCATCCTGGCCCATCTTCATCAGCCGCACGCCTTGTGTCGCACGACCTATCGCAGATATGTTCCTGACAGGAGTCCTTATGATTATACCATTCTGTGAGATGAGCATGATCTCATCATCATCAGTCACAGACCTGATTGCAGAAACATTGCCGTTGCGTTCAGAGCAGATTATGTTCTTCACACCTACGCCGCCACGCTTTATGAACCTGTACTCAGATACGTCAGTACGCTTACCATAACCGTTCTCTGTCACGGTGAGCAGTGTCTTCTCATCCTCTGCACGCACCATCCCTATGACAATATCATCACCTTTCAGGCTTATGCCACGCACTCCTGCAGCAGACCTGCCCATAGGCCTTATGTCAGACTCAGCGAAACGGATGGCCATACCATCCTTTGTCGCTATTATGATATTCATATTCCCATCAGTCATCACAACATCTATGAGCGCATCACCCTCGTTCACGGAGACTGCCCTGATACCGCCCTTCCTCGGCCTAGAGAATGCCTCAAGAGAGGTCTTCTTCACAGTCCCGTTCCGCGTACACATTATCAGGTAATGCTGGTCGTCAAACTCCTGTACCGGCACAAAAGCCCGGATGTACTCATCCTTGCCGAGCCTGAGCAGGTTGACTATCGCCTTGCCTTTTGCCTGTCTCGACCCCACAGGTATCTCATAGACCTTGAGCCAATACACCTGCCCTTTGTTCGAGAAGAAAAGCACATTTGAATGTGTCGATGAGATGAAAAGATGCTCGATAAAATCATCATCTTTTGTGGTGGCAGCGATTATCCCCTTGCCACCGCGTCCCTGATTGCGATATGTGTCCACAGGCAGGCGCTTTATGTAGCCCGCATGCGTGACAGTGACGACAACATCCTCTTCCTCTATAAGATCAGCTATACATATATCATCATCGTCTTCCATGCTTATCTCTGTCCGGCGCTCATCAGCATACTTGTCCTTTATCTCGGACAGCTCGTCTTTTATTATGCCCTTCACCCGCTCTTCAGAATCGAGTATCGATCTAAGCTCAATTATCAGCTCCAAAAGATCCTTGTGCTCATCCTTTATCTTGACCTGCTCAAGAGAGGCAAGCTTCTGAAGCCGCATCTCCAATATTGCCTTGGACTGTATCTCAGTAAGGGAGTAATCAGCCATCAAGACAGACTTTGCAGTGTCAGCATCCTTTGACTGCTTGATCTTCTGCACAATATTATCTATGTCATCAAGAGCGGTGATCAGCCCTTCAAGGATATGCGCCCGCTCCTCTGCCTTTGTCAGGTCGAACTGAGTGCGCCTCCTCACGACCTCTACACGATGACCGATGAAACAACTGAGCATATCGTGCAGGTTGACGATCCTGGGAGCCTTATCGATAAGACCCAGACAATTTATCCCGAAAGTCGTCTCCATCCTTGAATGCTTGAACAGCTGGTTAATGACTATCTCAGGAGTAGCATCATTCTTCAGCTCTATGACGACACGCATGCCGTCCTTGTCAGACTCATCACGGATATCATATATCCCTAATATGTGCTTGCTCCTGACAAGATCAGCTATATGCTCGACGAGCAATGCCTTGTTCACCTGATAAGGCAGCTCATGGATTATTATCGCTTCCCGACCGCGGACAGTCTCGAAGCCGGTCTTTGCCTTGACCTTTATCTTTCCCCTGCCTGTAGCATAAGCATGCCTTATGCCCGAGAAACCTGTTATTATCCCTCCCGTCGGGAAGTCCGGACCCTTGATGTGCTCCATGAGCTGTTCAGGAGTCGCTTCAGGATCATCTATGAGAGCTATCGTCCCGTCAATCACCTCACCCATGTTATGCGGAGGTATGTTGGTCGCCATACCGACAGCTATGCCTGAACTGCCATTGACCAGAAGATTAGGAAACTTACAAGGGAGCACGACAGGCTCCTTGAGCTCATTATCGAAGTTAGGCTGGAAATCAACAGTCTCTTTCTTGATGTCCTCCAGGATCTCTTCAGAAAGCTTAGACAGCCTGGCCTCAGTATATCTCATGGCGGCCGGTGAATCACCGTCGACAGAACCAAAATTCCCCTGGCCTGATATCAGCAGGTATCGTAACGAGAAAGTCTGTGCCATCCGCACCATAGTGTCATAGACTGCCGAATCACCATGCGGATGATACTTACCTATGACCTCACCCACAATCCTTGCAGACTTCTTGAACGGCTTGTTCGAGAACATGCCAAGCTCGTTCATCGCGAACAGCACACGCCTATGGACTGGCTTGAGTCCATCTCTCACGTCGGGTAAGGCACGGCTGACTATGACAGACATAGAATAATCAAGATAAGAACGCTTCACCTCTTCCTCAACTATCGTAGGTATTATACGCTCATCAGTATCTGTTTTCTGAGGCATGCTTCCCGCATTCTCTTCAGGTGTACTACCTGTTCCGTCATTGTTCTCTTCAGTCATCCTGTACCGCTCTGCCCATGAATTCCCTACTATATCTGTTGTAAAATCTGTATTAAATCTATTGCGAAAATCACTTGAAAATCGCAAGAATCTACACTAAAAAAATCCAGACCCTTTATATTTGTTTGGTTTTTAAAAGGCCCGTAGAGAGCTTGTGCTGTATGAATTTAAGGTTTTAGCGACCAAGAATTCCGCGGTTAAAAGGGCTGGAAAGGTGCTTTGTCATGTATGTCAGTTGCAAGTCAATTGTAAGTCAATCATAAGTCAGTTCGGCAGCTTTTTCAGTATGTGATCCTTGACCTTGAAGTTCTTTCCACAGTACACACAGGACTTGCGCCTGTCAGCAAGGATCCTCGTATCCGTATGATACTTCATGTTGTTGCCGCACTTCGGGCAAAGAAGAAGAAAATAGAATTTTGGCAAGGTATCAAGCACCCTTATCCTGATCTTCCGCAGTCTCTTCAGTAGTTTCGGGAGCATCAGGAGTTTTGGAAGTATCCGGAGCCTCAACAGGCTCTTCAGGATCTTCTGACCCTTCCTGCTTGGCTGCCTTTTCCTGAGCCTCTTTATCGAACTGGCCAGGATATTCCTCAACAGGCATATCCTTATCCTTGCCGTCGGCAGAAGACTCCTCTACAGGTGCGCCCCTGTCCTCTACTCTGGCTCCTTCCTCGTCGTGCACTGCACCTTCTCTCTTCTCTGCTATCTCATCAGAATGATTTTCCTGTCCCTTGGGAGCTATGTGCTCCATAGAACCTGCGACAAACTCTTCAAGCTTAGGATGCAGATCGCGCTCAGGAAGAGCATCCTCATCATTCTCCTCTTCAGGTTCATCCTCTGCTATCAACTCCTGAGCAAGGCGTTTGGCTTTCGCTTCAGGAGTCTCTTCAGGAGTCTTTTCATCCTCTCCAGAAGCTTCATCACCACCAGTCTCAGCATCTTCAGCATCTTCAGTATCCGCGCCCTTTACAGTGCCTTCTTCTGCACCTTCTTCTGCACCTTCAGCAGGCGCTCTCTCACTCCCCTCAGCATCCTGACCAAACGCTTTTATTCCCGTCCCAGCAGCCTTTTCCTGCCTTGGTGGCGCATCATTATATATCTCAACTTCTGCCCCTGTATGCGGCTTATGCCCTTCAGGAGGCACATCAATGTAAGGTTCAAGCTCAATCGCACCATCTTCGCCAGTCATGATTGTCTTTTCCTCAGCCGCCTTTCCAACAGCCCCATCAGAATCTTCTTTAGCTTTTTTTCCAGACATATCAATCCCCTCCTGCGCATCTTCACCCTCAGGACCAAGCCGTTCCTCTTCCTTCTCGAACTCATCCACCTTCTTCTGGACAGCTGCCTCAACCTGCTTGAAGTCCTTGAACACTTCCTTGATCGCCTTATTGTCAGGCAGATCAAAATAATCAAGGAACTTCTGGGTCACCTTGACGAGAAAACTCCGTCCATTACGCTCTTTAGCGATAAATCCCAGACGCTCGAGCTCAGATATATGCTCATACGCCTTGTTGGTCCTCACTTTTATGACATCAGACTGCAACGCAGGCTGCTTCCATGCGATCACTGCAAGAGTCTCAAGGATCGTCTTGCTCAGCTCAGTATGCGGATTCACTTTCTGCACAAGAGAGAGGAAGCCCTCTTTGACAGTAAGTTTCCACCCGTCATCTTCCTCGACGATAAGCAGCGGACGTTCAGCTTCCCTGTAATCAAGAATAAGATCCTTTATCGCCTCTTTCACAAGGCCAGGATTCTTCAGACCGAGCAATGACTGGAATTCATCCATGCTCACTGCCCTGCCTGCCGCGAACAGTATAGCTTCAACCTCTTTTTTTATATCAGTCATAGTGTAATGTTCTCTCGCGTAGTTCAATCTCACTTATTCTTCAAAGAATAAAGATCTTCTTTTTTCTCTATTATTCCTGCCTTCTCAAAAGTTCCAAGAATAGCGTCGACATTATCCGGAGGTATCCCCATTATCTTGGCGACATCCGATCCGGAGCGAGGCTCTGCAAGGACAAAATGAAGGAAGTTCCTGATCAGCGTGTCTGTGTTCTTCTCTACCAACTGCGACTTTGCGACCTCATCTTTCAGCTTAAGGCCGATATCATGCATCTTAAGCAGGAAATCATTGAAGAATCCTGAAAGGAACCTTGCCTTGAGGATCTTTTCAGTAGGCTGCATTATCTCTACAGATGAGGGTGTGAAGTCAAAGAGGAACTTGGACAGTTCATCTACGCTACCGAACCAGATCTCCATCTCTGAGAAAGTCGAGAACAGTTTTCCCTTAGGCTCTGCCTCATAGGTCGACTCGGAGACAAGCTCTAGCTTATCTGTCTTGGCCACGCGGTCAGCTACAAGCTGGGCAGCCTCTTCAACATACTCCTTAGGAGCTCCGAGAATCTCGATTATCATCCGCGCAAGGACCTGACCTTTCCTGACCCGCTCACTATCAGTAAGCTTCTCTTCAGTCTCTTCTGTCTTTTTCTCTGTCTTTTTCTCGCCTGATTTTTCAGCCATCGTGAAGAAGAAAAAATTAAGTCTGTTTATATATGTTATGGTTGCACGCAAACGCCAGAAAGCCGCGGTTTAAACCAGTTGATAAATGGCCTTCTGGAGTTTGGTGCACAAAACTCTACGAGTTTTGGCACAAAAACATCTTTGGATGTTTTTTGTGTCCTAAAAATCCGCCTGTTAAAAAGCGTGGCACGCTCGGCGGAGTTTTATGACTTAAGAAGGTATAAAAACTTCAGGAATGGAGTGTCACAGCCTCTTGAGAATAAGCACGACCAGCAGAATGACAAGGAGCGCAATCAACAGATATGGGATCAGTCCCCTTGCTTTTGCAGAGCTGGACCGATAGACAACACTCTCGTCATTACCTGTGACATCAGAGTCGGAGAGAGTGCGCCTTGTCGACTTCGCCGTCTTGTCGGGTGCCTCGGCGGATGTCGATACAGCTGCCTTCGCTTCTGCATGAGGGATGGGATCTCCATCCTTCACGATGCGTATCGGAAGAGTGATCTCCTTCGGAGTCTTACGGTCAGACCGCAGGAACTTCAGCTTCAACAGGTATTCACCGGGTGCGGCATCGACAACATTATCAAGGTCAAATGTCACGTTTGAAAATGCAGGAAGGTTGATGCGTCTCCTGTTCTGCTCCCGGTCGCCAGAGTATGATACTGAAGAACGGTAGACATAACTCCATGCATCAACCTCAAGATATGCGCTTGATGGATTGCGGATCAGCACACGATTCGTAAAAGATCTGCCTGACTCTACCTGCTCAGGAGATGAAACCACTGAGAATGTGACTTTACCTTCTTTCACCTCTGCAACGAGGTCCGGAGCGTCAACAGAGCCGACAGCACAATTGAAATCAACAAACACTTCGCGCGTAGTATCCGCATCGATCCCTTCAACAACAAGAGTATAATATCCTGAATGTAAACAAGAGCTCATCGTCAGGTTGATTGAAAGATTGTAA
The DNA here is from genome assembly GCA_030591125.1 of Candidatus Woesearchaeota archaeon. GTDB lineage: Archaea > Nanobdellota > Nanobdellia > Woesearchaeales > UBA11576 > JABMQF01. The sequence continues at coordinate 15,198 of JAUVBP010000002.1, forward strand.
TGCTCAAACCGGGTAGTGAGCGATGCTTTGCCTTTGGATGAGATGCGAATTCCCTCATCATCTTCGAACCAGGCATAGACTGTACGTTTCAATGTCTTTCCACGGTACGCGTTAAGAGATACTGTCACACCCTGGTCTGTATCGACAATGTAATTGTCCTGCTCTACAATGATCTGAGATATATTTGTATCATCCATCTTTCCAAGACCTATGCTCAATGTGATCTGCTCCGGTGATGCAGAGGCATCCATCGCAAAAAGAACACACAAAAGCATCAACAAGAGCATCAAAAGCTTCATGGCAATACCTATGCAGATAAGAAATAAATTGATTGACCCGAGTATCCTGGACAGATGCCGGATTCTCCGAATAAGTTACGTAATATAATAACACGGCTCCGAAAACAAAGGTAATATGTGAAGATATACCGGCTGAAGCGCACAATATACGCAGTTTCAGAGCCTGGACTGATCTGTTGTCACTATTCCAGAATACTAATATAATTTTAAATAGACTAAGAGATAGTCATCCCAGAGTAGATTTATTGGGGGTTATTTAATGGGAATTTTTGGCTTTTTGAAGAAACCTAAAGCAGGGACTACAGAAGCAGGCATGGAACTTCCACCTGTGCCAACGATAGAAGGTGCAGAAGGGTTCCCTGAGATGAACACACAAGATACTCCTTCACTACAGGATAATTCTCTACCACCGCTGCCCACAGATGTACCTGGTGCAGTGCCGCCAAAACCTGAGGCGCAAGAGCTGGATACTCCAAAGATGGAACTGCCTGCGACTCCAGAGATGATGCCGCAAGCGACACCTGAAAAGGTAGTGCCCGAGATGCCACCTGTCCCTGATATGCCTCCTGCTCCAGATGCGCAGCCCATTCCGGAAGCGATTCCAGAGATGCCTGCAATACCCGTGGCACCACAGGAAGGAGCGCCGATACCTCCACCACCGATGGAAGCAGCAGGAACAGCAGCACAACCAAGTCCGCAAGCAGAAGGTGCGGTTCCAACTGTCCCCGCAATGCCTCCTACTGAAATGCCAGAGATGCCTCCACAGTCAGAATTCCCTGCAGTGCCTGAGATGCCTGCACATGACGCGATACCTGATACCATACCTCCACTTGAAGATCTTCCGGAGGCTCCTACCTACGTACCTCCAACATCAAAAGAGGAACTTGATACTACATTAGATAATCTTGAGGCTGAACCTGAAGGTCTTCCACCGATGCGCCTTGATGAAGAGATGCCCTCTTCAGCAGATACCACTGAAACACCCATCAAGAAGATGCGTAAAGTGCTGAGAGGACCAGCATACCTCAAGACAGAGAGTTTCAAAGCGATACTCAACGATATAGAGAAGATAGGTACCCGGGCAGGAGAAGTCGATGAGATGCTATTCCGGCTCAACGATTTCAAGAACGGCCAGGACCAATGCCTTGAGGACTTCAAACAGACAATTGAGGATGTGCAAAGAAAACTACTGTTCATAGATAAACTCCTTTTCGATACAAACAGGTGAGCAAAAAATGGAAAGACAAGCACCACTGTTCGTCAAAGTCGACGAGTATAAGGATGTACTTGACATAGTCGACCTGGTGAAGAACAAGCTCGGCGAAGCCAAGTCAAAGATAAGCGAGATCACAGAACTGAAGAACCAGGAAGATTCTGAACTCGAGATATGGTCCAATGAGCTGTCTGACATAGAGAGGAAGATAGACTTCATCGACCAGACACTGCTAGAGCCAGAGAATGTATAAGATGGAAGAGAGCCAGTATTTCGTACATATCAACGATCCTCTGGACATGAGGAGAGATCTACTAGGCAGCTCAAGGCAGATAATCCAGATACTGCAGAGATATGATCGGATAAAACAACTAAGAGTCAAGAAAGTAGAGAAGATACACGACCTCAAAGCAACAACAAAAGAGATAAATCTTCTCATAACAAAGATGAAGACCGTGCTTCCAGCATACAAAGTAAGGATTGACCTTGACAACGAGAACAGACCGAAACGCAGGGGAATGACCGGCAATGAGCTCAAACATCTTGAAGAAGAGCTCAAGAAGATAGAAGATAAGATAGGGAATTTAAGTTAAACTTAAATAATACTTTTCTTATAATTTCTAAAATGGGATTACTATTAAGAATATTTATGGTAATAATCATATTAGCCACCATAGCATTTGACATATGGTTAGTGATTGCTGCGACAATAGGTTCTGAAGAATGTATGCAGATGGGACTTGAAGATGGGCGAAGCTCAGATGATGCGCAAAGTACATGTGACTTCATGAGCGGCATCACAAAACATAAACTGACACTCCTAGGAGTGTCTGGTGCGACAATTCTTGTGTGTGCCTTGGTGTTCTATTTCAAGCGAGACTGACAATAAGATTAATTTTATATACAGACAAGGATTTCTAGGATTGTACAGATGAGGGGGTGCCGGAGCGGTCAAACGGGCCAGACTCAAGGCACTTGAGTGCTGAGTGCTCATATCAATGAGTGCGATGAAGAACGTGTGGGTCATCTGCTGGCTTAGTGCCTACCAGGGTTCAAAACAGTCGGTTACAATGAACCAGTAACCACCCGTGAAATTCCCTGCCCCCTCATATATTTTCATCTGGAGAAATGATTGAAATGATAATGGATTTCCACCAGCCTTTTAAGAAAAGCCTGGGGAAAACACGTGCGGCATTCGCAATGTTACACATTGC
>JAUVBP010000075.1 GCA_030591125.1 Candidatus Woesearchaeota archaeon
GCGGCGCTTTCTGCCCTGCAGCAGCTCCATTGGCTATGAACATGTTTGTCCCATCGGCTTTGATAGCTCTCAACTGTGACTTCGACACTTTTCTGGCTATCTTGAACATATGATTTATGGTGTCTTCCGGCATCAGGGGCATTATTGCATAGTGCTCTTTAGGGATGATCAGTACGTGCCCGGGGTTTGCAGGGTTTATATCGAGTATGACAAGGCATAGCTCGTCTTCATAGACTTTCTTGGATGCGACCTTGCCTGATATTATCTGGCAGAATATGCATTGCTGCTTCTGCATCTCCTGTACCTGCTCTGGCGTCATCTGCTTGAGCTGTTCTTCTGTCATGTCTTGCATCTTATGTTGTATCTTTCATGTGGCCCTTTTTATTGTTTTCGGCAATGTTCTTTATGGTTCTTGTTGCGCTGCTTGGTACGGTGCCGTCGTTTCCATTTTGGCCTGTCGAGGGAACTTAGTATGAGTGCTACCAGCAATGCAAGCAATAGTGCTGTGGGCAGAGCATATATCTGATTCGGCCGTGTATATGGATGTCTGGCGATGGCCTCACCTGTTATGAGGTCACGTCCTGATCCTGTCTCAGCATCATCTGTCTGGATCCGGTTCATTATTTCAGTATCTAGGAGTGTCAAGCTGCTGCCAGAGCTATCCCTAATATCATATGCACTTATGTCGGCGCCCTCTGTCATGCTATCTGTCATGCTCTCTGTCATGCTCTCTGTGATGTTCTCCTGCGCTTCTTTACTTGCCATGCATGTCTGCTGTCGTGTAGGTATGTTATCTGCGGTCCCGCATCCTTTGCTTTCGTAACAGGATCTGCTCTGCATATTGTTGGTGCAGGAAGTCCATGCGGTGCATAGCCAGACCTCTTCACATCCTTCTTCGGTCAGATGTAATTCACCTCTATTTCCTCCTCCGCCACCGCTCGGCCCAGGTGGTGGGAGGGTTATGTTCAATGTCATGTTCCTTGTCTCACTTGTATTCCTGTTGTTGTTGTCATCCCAGCAGGTTATGTTCCAATAGTATACGCCGCTTGTGAGGCCTCCTATGTTGGCGCTTGTCATTGTGCTGTTCAGCGCCTGGATGTTGTTGGCTCTCACTATTCCATTCATTGTTATGTTGCACGTCAATGTCGTATCTGTTTCATCATACGCTGTCCAGTTGAAAGTCATTGAATCAGAGCTGGAATTATGATCATCTGAAGGGGCGTCAAGGGTCACTGTAGGTGCATCATGATCTAAGATATTGAAATAAATCATTGTACCTGTGTTTGTTGCATAGGTGAAAGAGGATAATAGAGCTACAGCTATTACGAACAGGACTATTCTCCATCCGTTATGCGTGTTGCTCTTCATCTTTTATCCGTTCTGTTCTCCGTCTTTCCGTCTGTCTTGACCTCTTGTCATTTGCCAAAAATTTTTAAAAAATAAATAAAAAAAATTGGCAAGGCTAGTGCGGGACTAGCTTTGCACACCGTAACTCGTCAGAGTCCTGGTCGTTGTGTCTCCTGTGATGCATGCGGCAAAGTCTGCTTTCATGTACCAGTCCTGTGCAGCGGCAGCGGGTGTGTAGCCTGTGGCAACAGTCACATTTGCCGTAGCGATCTCTGCTCCTGTGTCAGCGCCTGCGTATGTGGTGGCTCCGGTCATGTTCACGCAGCTGGGTACTGCACTGTCAAGTGCTACGCTCAGGTCAAGGTTCACTGTGCCTGTGTTGTCAAACTGGAATATCGGTGTCCCGTCTGACTGCACTGTACCTCCTGCTACCTTGGCGTCTACATTCGCGTCTGTGCCTGAGCTTGTGTTGAACTCAATCGCTGTCGTAGGTGCTCCGCCGCCGGTGGCTGATACTGCACTCTCACCAGGCAGTGTCAACGTGTAAGCTACTACGCTGCCCACGTTGAAATTCACCTGTGTCGTCGTGCTGATAGCCCATACCACTGGCACGAGCAGCAGTGCCAACACCACAAGCATCGTTGTTGTTCTCTTTCTCATTTGTTTACCTCCGTTATATCGTATCTTTCCTCTTTTTTCTCTCTATTTTTTACGATTCTTTTTTCGCTTTTTTTCATTGTGATTCCTCGTCTGTGATTGTCATTTTATGATCTCTCATCTCAGACATCACCTCCATCAACCACCTCTATGAATACCTGGTAGTACGGTCTGTCAATCTTTGTCATTCCTCCACTCGTGTAGAGGTTCAGGTAGTCCTTGAGCCATATCTGCTCGTACTCTTCAGGCACCTCTCCGGTATCAAGGCCGATCACGTAGTTTCCTGGGGGGGTGTCTTCGGCCACGGTTATCGTGACCTTGATCTTCCTTGTACCGTCTACATTATATACAGGAAAATTATGTTCGAGGATGAATGGGTTGGGTGAGACATCTACGCTGAAGTGCTCGCGTATCTTGTCTCCATCCTGCTCTACTGTCTTGGACCCGTCTGGCATCTCGAATCCTGACTCTATCTGCACACTGTCAGGGAATACCTGCACAAGGTTGATCCCTTGGTACGTCTCCACGATGTAATTGCTCTTGATGAAGAAGTACATGTCAAGAGATTCTCCCGGTATTATTGTCGCCATCGAATCTGCAGGATATGTAGCTATGCCGTATGCTCCCCATCTTCCCTCTGGAGGGTTCTGCAGCAGCGGCACGCCTAAGTCCTCGAAGTGTGGGAAGAACTCTGGCTGCATCCAGTACTCTTCTTCCAGGTTCTCGAAATCTGTTATCCTGCTGAGTCGCACAAGACTTCTTACATTGTAGAAGTCCTCTGGGAATTCAGGCAGCCTGACGAACATCTCTTCAGGGAGGTAGTCAGGCCTGGTGATCTTATCAGTCTCGTTTCCGAGCTCCTTTGCAAGCCTTTCCTCGAGCGCTGCGCTGTATGGCTTGTCCCTTATCTCTGCCGCAGTCCCTGTCTCTTCAGGTGCAGGATCGGAACAGCCTGTGAGTGCTATCGCTAATAGAAGCATCATGACAAGGACGACCATGCCCCATACATCATATCTTGTGTTCTGTTTTATTGTGGTTATCTCTCTCATTCTTCTATCCTCCATCATGTCTGGGTCCCGTTCGAGTACAGGTCCCTTGTTGTGCTATCATTAGGGTACGCGTTCATGAAATCCCCGAAGAAGAACGCATCGAGGTTGTTCCCGGGTGCTATGTCTGAGCCGAGCGTCAGTGGCGATGTGGTTACATCCGTCGCTGACCCATTATCGTATAACGTATTGACTCTCAGGTTGAATGCTGCAGGTAATGCACTATCCAGCCGGACATTGATTGTAAGATTGAGGTTTCCTGTGTTTGCATATACAAAGAACGGGACTGTCGAGTTCTGGCACTCTCCACTTCCCTGTACGCATGGCTCAAGCCCGTAGTATGTGTTGAGACTTGCATTGAAGTCCATCGCAGCTGTCGCATTTCCTCCTGCTGATGCATTGACAGGCCCTTCACCAGGCAGAGTCACGCTGAATCCTACTGTCGGGACAAATGCAGGTGCTTCCTGTGTCATGCCGAGGTCATTCACCCATGTCGTATTGACATTGTTGTCATGATCTGCAGTCCTTGTCTGTATCTCGTACGTCGTGTTGTCTGTCAGCCCTGTAGCGTTATACGCGCTCGTCGGTGCTGAGACATTTGCGTACCATGTGTCATTGATCCAAACTTCTGTATGGTTGAAGTCACCATCTCCAGGGTTTGTCCATGTCCAGTATATCCAGGTCTGTCCTGCTGACTGGTTGGCGAGCCCTGTGACTGTTGCTGGTGGTGTACTGTCTGCAACGTCATACGTCACGTTGAAATACAGCGCATCAGTATAGAAAGTGCCTGGATCACCACCTTTGAAGTCCTCTTTTGCTATCGCACCGGTAGGTGATGCTGTGAAGAATGTCCCGCAGGTCCAGGTCTCACCCACCATGCTGGTTATGTCATCACAGGTGATGCCTGAAGGTTCGCTTCCCGAAGGACAGGTAGTGGAGTGTGCTGATGGGCTTGCTCCTCCATCCGCATCGATGTCGAACGAGCACGCACCGATGCTCTTTGATGATGTGTACCACCATTTGTAGCAGATGTGTACTGAAGTTATGCCTGTGCAGTCAGTTACGCTGGAGTTGGAGGATGTTATCTTTATTCCTGTGTAATCATTCTTTCCGATAGCGAAGTTCTCAGTAGTGCCATCTGCATAGGATAATGCTGTGCCTGGATAGCTGTATGTGCAGGCAGTGCCCCAGGTATCTCGTGATGCAGCAGCGGCATCACCTACACAGTTCTGTATTGCCATCTCTGCGAATCCAGGATCATCAGGCGTCAGCGTGAATGTATAATCCTCGCCAGGCACAAGTCCTGTCTTGAACAGCTCCCAAGACCCGTCACATCTCTGTGCCGCAAAGTTCCAGTCCTTGCACTTGTATAGTGCAGTACCTGTGGCGGTCACTGTGACTGTTGCGTCCGTGAAGTTCACGGCTGTCGGGTCGATGGCGTATACTTCCACGAACTGTGACAGCTCTCCTGTCTCAGCCACATCATCAACATTGATGAAGTCTGTAAGCGCATCTTCTAAATCAAGGTCATTGATCTCTATGCTCTTGACGGGAATGTCCTCATCACTAAGGTCGACATCGACATTGTATCTGCCTTTGGTCAGCTTGTCATGCCCCAGTGCCTTGCCAGTATTAGGATCCTTGAACTCTATGTTTGCTGCCAGTACTCTACCTTTTGCATCCTTGATATCAGGTATCGCTTCTATTGCTCCGGTTGTTTCAATCTGCTCAGGTTCGGCTCCCTTTAGCACATATGTTATCCTGCTTATCTTGAGCAGCGTGCCTTCTTCTACTTCAAACACTATAGTATAGGATGCATCATCCAGACTTTCAGGCAGTGAGCAGGTCTCAATACACTCTTCGGAGAACTCTCTTTCTGGCGCTTCCTCGAATCTGGCATCCAGGGCTGCAATGCCGCTCTGCGTTGATTCGAAGTGCACATCACCTTCATCAAGGCTCTGGTCAAGGAACATCACCTGGGCAGTGACGGAATTATCGAGTGTGGTGCCATACTGCTCATAGTATATATAGAGCGGCTCATCCCATGATTCTTCTGTAGGGGCAATCCCTGAAAGGCTGCAGCAGTCTGCTGCTCCATTGCATGATGCTGTCGATTCTCCTGTTTCTTTTGATGTGATGCTCCATCTTGTGCATAGTTTGCTCTCATCTACGTTCCAGCTGAATGAGGTATCTGCTACACTGAGATCTACAGCATCCGCTTTGGTGTATGCTGTCCCATCATTGTCCGCATCCCATCGTGTGTCTTTTTGGTAAGCGAGTCCGATTTCGATCGTCTTATCTGTGGTGTTGTCTGCAACAGCTTCTGCGATGATTACTGCTTCACTGGATGTCTGTTCATCTTCCTCATCTGATCCGGATTCCTGTAGCAATATATCATATTCAGTATCAGCAGCGACAAGATATGCACGCACTCCTCCTTCGCCGAGTACCTCTCCGTCAAGCTTGACGCTGAGCAGTTCTACACTGCCCATATGCTCCTCGAGCTCCAGTGTGTAGTCTGTGTGTGATGTGATCGTAAGCGAGACAGTATCTGTGTATTCAGTCTCTTGCGCCCCAGGCATTCCTGTAAGATATCCTGTAAGTCCTCCTTGGACTCCTGCGAGATACATGCCGACGAGCAGCAGCATTGCTATGGTGAGGACGAGCGCGACGTTCCTGTATCTTATCATGCCGCGTCCCTTCGCGTGCTGTCCTGTGCGTTCCATATCCTGCTCTATCTCGTCTCGTCTCATATCATCTCACCTATCGCCTGTTCAGGGCTCTTCAGAGTGTAGATCCTCTTTCTGCTGTCGTCGGGATGGAGTTGTATCTGCATCCAACCGTTCTTCTTTAGGAATGAGATCACGACACTGGTATTCTGTTCAAGAATCAGGTCTGCTTGCGCGTGATCAAAGTCCGTGTCACTAAATTGTTTCCATAGAATTGCGTACTTCTGCATTATCCACTTAGGTAGTGGTCTGGCCATTAACGGGTTGTAAAGGGTCTTCCATATA
>JAUVBP010000201.1 GCA_030591125.1 Candidatus Woesearchaeota archaeon
GAAATCGATCCCGAGTTCGGTCTCCATCTCACGCCTCTTCTTGTCCGACATCTTGCGTTCAGGACCGAATATCTGAGTCGAACGCACGCCTGTGACTATGAGCAATGTCCTGATAGTCTCATGCAGGTCCTCAGAGATCTGCGCACCCCAGATGACTTTTGCATCAGGGTCAAGCTTGTCAGAGATCGTCTCCACGATCTTCCGCGCCTCCTCCAAGGTCATATCATTCCCTCCGCAGATGTTTATCAAAGCACCGTTAGCGCCACTGATGTCAACGTCAAGCAATGGGTTGTTGATCGCCTTCTCAACCGCCTCTATAGCACGGTTGTCAGAGTCTGACTCACCTACACCTATGAGCGCGACACCACCATATCCCATGACAGTACGGACGTCCGCAAAGTCAAGGTTGACAAGACCTGCCTTGGTTATCAGCTCTGCGATACCCTTCACAGAGTTCGCAAGGATCTCATCGACGACCTTGAACGCTGTCTGCAGCGGAAGATCTGGTGCAAGCTCCAGGAGCTTGTCATTCGGTATGACAATCAATGTATCGACGATGTTCTCAAGCTTCTCAAGCCCGACGACCGCGTTCTCATAACGCTTCTGGCCTTCCATCGCGAAAGGGAGAGTCACTACGCCCACGACAAGAGCGCCGACCTTCTTTCCTATATCCGCTATGACTGGAGCAGCTCCAGTGCCTGTACCTCCTCCGAGTCCGCAGGTGACGAACACCATGTCAGAATCGTTCAGTAACCTCTTCAGGTCAGACTCATTCTCTTTTGCCGCTTCCTCACCTATACGAGGCTGAGACCCTGCACCCAGGCCACTTGTGATCTCCTTTCCTATCAGCACCTTCTTCTTGGCGTTTGCGTATAGCAGATCCTGTGCGTCAGTATTCACTGCGATTATCTCAGCGCCTTTCACGCCGATCTCTGTTATCCTGTTTATAGTATTATTCCCGGCACCACCGACACCGATGACCTTTATCCTTGCCAACTGTTTCTTAAGCAAGGCCTCAAGCTCAGCATCGACCTCGTCCTTTATCGAGCTTGTCTGTGCCTGGGCGGTCTCAATCTTAGGCTCGGACTGTATGATCGGTTCCGGAACTACTGTCTCAGCAGGCATGATCTCCTCGACCCGCGGCGACTCTTCACGTATGAATGGCTCTACAAATGTCTCCTGCTCGGATAATGCCTCTTGCTCATCCGCCCTTTGTGTTGCTTCCCTTATGAAACTGTCCAACATGTCCACCTCCAGAGATGACACTTTCTTTTTTTCTACCTCTTTTTCTGGAAGTCAATTACTTCAAATCAAATATGCTAAAAGCAATTAATTTTGAATAAATTAATGGCTTTTGCATATACCAAAGCATGAAGTAAAGCTTAACCATTTCATGCTTTGAGCATATATAAACTTTAGGCCTGCGGTTTTTCCGTATCTGCAGGTGTTTTTGAATCGTCAGTTTTAGGCTCTTCATTAGCTGCTTCTTTTGGTTTTGGTGTATTGAACACAACATCTTTGATTGAAGGCAATACCTGCATCATCCGCTCTTTAAGAAGCTTGAATAATTCATCAGGAAACCCTTTCTGCAGAGTCACTGTCGCTTTCCCTTCTTTTATATCAACGCCAATAGAATCCTTCTTCTGGTTCAAAGCCAGCTCTAGGAGCGCAACGACCTTCTCTTTATCATCAGTGAGTTTCCTCTTGATGTCAACCTTATAAACAACTTCCTTTCCTGCGAAAGGATGATTGAAATCCACTATCGTACGCCCTCCTGTGACAGTGCGTATAGTGCCAATAGTACCATCAATATTCACCTGGAGTCCTGTGACAGGGTTTATGCCCTCCTTCTTGAAGACATTTGTAGGCACAAGCTTCATGAGTTTGCCATCCTTCTTTCCGAATGCCTGCTCAGGTGATAGGGTCAGCTCATGCTCTTTCCCCACTTCAAGACCCTCAAGGCTTGCATCCAGACCCTTCAATATCTGACCCTGGCCTATGCAAATCGAGACCGGTCCGTAGGTCATTTTAGAATCATATATGCCTTCTTTCCGGGCAACAGCCTCAATTGTAGTGTCAAAGACAATAGTATCGCCTTTTAAAGTACCTGTGTACGAAATCTCGACAAAATCGTTGTTTTTAACTGTTTCAGTCATTTTACGTCCCTCTACTTCCGGTTTGATAGCGTAGAAAGATGTGAATAGGAGACTCGAGGGGAATATTTAAAGGTTTGGTTTAAAGTCGTTAATAAAAGAAGTTATCTTATCAACCACCTGTTCAGGGGTCAGGTTGCTGGTGTCGATTACAAAGTCATAGTTGTTCTTGTCCAGCATATTGAAATTGTAGAGTTTCAAGTACCTTTTTCTTTCGGTCTCCATGCGTTCCTTGAGCAGCTTTGCCTGCTCTCCTATCGAATCAGCAGTCCTCTCATTCCTCTCTTCAATCTTGCCTTTCTCAACAAGATCCTTATATATACGCTCAGCGCCGACCAGCAGTTTTACGTCTATGAATATCTTTATCGAGTTCGGGATGAAAAAAGGTGCTGTCCTCCCCTCTGCGATGAAATTATCCTCCGTCTTGCCGAGCTTGACCAGATAGTCATCAACGTTCTTGTCTATAGAAGGATCATTCTCACCTAGCGCGTAGAATTCTTCAAGAGTCATTCCCCTCTTCCGGGCAAGGTCCCTGAATATGCCCCCCATGTAGTAATGCTTCAGCTTGAGACGCTCTGCAAGCATCTTGCACACAGTGGTCTTGCCAGAACCAGTTGCACCAGAGACTGTGATCATCATGAGCAGAGAATAAAATCTCTGGTTTAAAAAAGTTTGTGAGCCAGTTTTCACCCCACTCGTATCTACTATATAATAGTGAAGGCTCAAAACATTTATAAACAAGGA
>JAUVBP010000042.1 GCA_030591125.1 Candidatus Woesearchaeota archaeon
AAGACCAGAAAGCTGAGAAGATTGTCGAGTTTGTTGCGGATAAGCTGAAGAAGGACAAGGATGAGATCTACGAAGATCTGGTCAGCAAGACTTCTCAGGATTACATCACGGTTCACGATCTTTTTGAGGATTTCATAATGGACGAATCTGTGCTGACAGACCTGAAGCTCCCGAAAGATGTATATGATGGTCTCGCCGAAGTGATAAGGCAGAGGATCAAGCCTCCTGAAGTCGAGATTGAGGGCGAGATAAAGATGAAGAGCTATGCTCCTGATGGTGTTGATGTCGTCAAGGATATACTGGTCAATGCAGCGAAGCTGGACGAAGCCATAAAGATCAGGTACAAGGGCGGCGGAAGCTATTCTATAAATATCGTGTTTGACAATTACAAGGACGCTGAGAAGATCATGGCAAAGGCGACAGACCTCCTGGAAAAAGAGGCAAAGGAAGCCGACTGCAGTTTTGACTTCCAGCGTATCGAAAAGAAGCAGAAGAAAGCTTCAGCATAAGACGATGGCTCTCCACATACTGAAATGTCAGGGATGCAAGAGATATACCATCAAGGACAAATGCCCAAAATGCGGGGCTGATGCTATCCAGATGATCCCTGCAAAATATTCTCCTGAAGACCCTTATGGCAAGTACCGTAGGGAAGCGAAGAAAGGATCGCTGAAAGAGAAAGGATTGCTCTGAACAGGCGATAAGCAATACTGCGTGATAACATGTCATGGAAATTTGAGCTGCTCACAAAGACTGCACCGAAACTCAACAGGCCGACCATGATAATAGGTCTGCCAGGCATAGCTAATGTAGGTAAGATAAGTGCAGACTTCATCATCGATGAGGTCAAGGCAAAGAAGACCTATAACATATTCTCTTATGACCTTCCAAATTCTGTATTTGTCAATGACAAGAACCTTATTGAGCTTCCGACCATCGAGATGTTCAGCAAGAAGCGGAATGGGAAAGGAGACATCCTCATACTGACAGGTGATGTCCAGCCTGCCGACGAACGCAGCTCCTATGAGTTCTGCGAAGCGGTGCTTGACACTGCTAAAGAGCTTGGTGTGGAGATGATAATAACCCTTGGTGGCATCGGTCTTGCAGAAGTCCCGAAAAAGCCCCAGATATTCTGCACAGGCAATTCCAAAGAGATGATAAAGAGGTTCGGCAGAGGGATAAAGCTGAACGAGAACCTTTATGGGATTGTCGGCCCGATAATCGGCGTGAGCGGACTTCTGGTAGGCCTTGCAGCGAAGAGGAAGATCGACGCAGTATGTCTCCTTGCAGAGACCCTTGGACATCCTGCCTACCTGGGCATCAAAGGCGCAAGGGAGATCGTCAAGACTCTCAACAAGAAGCTCTCTCTCAACATAAAGATCAGCGATCTCGACAAGGAGATAGCAGACATTGAGACAGAGATCCTGACCAAGACCCAGGAACTCGGCAAGGTATCGAAAAAGACCGCCCTCAAGAAACTCCAGAACAGACTCCAGAAAGAGATGAGTTATATCGGGTAGATCAATCTTAACCACCCAAACAATTTCTATATCATATGCACAATACCGAAAAGTTTATAAACAGTAGTTACAAATAATTACCTAAAGTAACAATTTGTAACAAAATAACAAACTGTCGGTGCTATATACATGGGAGTAGTACGAATAGACGATGAGTTGGAAAAAGAGATAGAAGCACTCATCAAGAGGCGCGAGAACCGTTTCAAGTATCCTTCCAAGAGCGCATTTCTGAATGTGATCATAAACGATCACTTGGTAAGACAAAAGAAAAAATAAGATAAACCCAAAAACAGACTGAAAAAACAAAAAAAAGAGAACTACAATCCAAAAAAAGAGGCAAAAAGAGGTGGAAACATGAGGACAGACTACACTATCCGCAAGATACACGCAAGGGAGATCCTTGATTCAAGAGGGAACCCTACTGTTGAGGTGGACATCAAGACCAAGTCACACTCCGCAAGGGCTGCAGTGCCATCAGGAGCATCGACAGGCATCCACGAAGCGCTAGAGATGCGAGATGGAGGCCCAAGATATCTCGGCAAGGGCGTGAGGAAAGCGACCAGCAATGTCAACACCAAGATAACAAAGATCATCAATGGTATGGACTGCAGGAAACAACAAGCTATTGACAAGGCCATGCTGAAGCTCGACAACACAAAGAACAAGTCAAATCTGGGAGCGAATGCAATACTTGGTGTCAGTCTCGCAGCAGCACGTCTTTCTGCAACAGTACAAGGAAGATCGCTACACACAATATTAGGAGACAAGAGACTTCTTCCCATCCCCTGCATGAACATAATCAATGGCGGCCAGCACGCAGACAACAAGCTCCAGTTCCAGGAGTTCATGATCTGCCCTCATGGAAGGACATTTGCAGAATCGCTCCGCATGGGAGCAGAGACATATCACATACTGAAGACAGAGATAGGCAAAGTATACGGAAAAGACTCTACCAATGTAGGTGATGAAGGAGGTTTCGCACCTAATATCAAGAAGGTAGAAGACGCTCTGAAGATAGTCACCAAAGCCATAAAGAAAGCAGGATATGACGGTAGGATAAAGATAGCGATCGACGCAGCCTCTTCAGAGTTCTATGACAAGAAGAAGAACAGGTACTTTGTCGACGGGAAATGGATGGACTCAGGAAAGCTGACAAAGCTTTACGAACACATAATGGATGCGTATCCAGTATTCTCGATAGAGGATCCTTTTGATCAGGACGATTTCGGACCTTATCCTGAACTTACAAGGTCAGCAAAAAGGCGCAAGGTACAGATTGTAGGTGATGACCTGCTTGTCACAAACCCTGAACGGATAGATATGGCAGCTCGCACAAAGCTCTGCTCAGCATTACTGTTGAAAGTGAACCAGATAGGCTCACTGACAGAAGCGATGACTGCAGAGAGGCTTGCGAGGAAGCATGGATGGAACACCATGGTGAGCCACAGGAGCGGTGAGACCTCAGATTCATTCATCGCAGACCTGGTCGTCGGTCTTGGTACAGGACAGATAAAGAGCGGCGCGCCCTGCAGGAGTGAACGGCTGGCCAAGTACAACCAGCTGGCAAGGATTGAGGAGGAGCTCGGCCACAAGGCCAAGATGGCATCATTCCCCAGATGAATGATATTTACGTAGATTACAACACAGATAGCATGCAGAGAACCTACGGCGTCCGCGTCCACGGGCGCCGTTGAGGTCTTGCATCGATGGAAGAGACAGACAAAGATGGTGCAGAAAGAGGTAGAGGATTACGTCAAGACACAGAGAGGTCTTGGAGTACATGATCATGCTATAAAGAGATCTCTTCTTGAGGCAGGACACCTGGAGCATGAGATCACTCACCATTTCACAGGAACAGGTAAAGAGAAGAACAAGAGACGCAAGGTCAATCTCAAGCTTGAGAACAAGCATCTTCTGTTCATGAACATCCTCACAGTGATCATATTTGCTGCCTTGTTCCTCAACATGAACACAAAGTACAGTGAAAAGCTGCATGACCTCTCAACAACACAGGAAGAACAGATAGAGATGATGAACACGAAGATCGATTCACAGACAGATACCCTACAGGCACAGATAGTCTCGACCAGCAGTTCATTGCAGTTCGAGATAGATAGCACAAAGAGACAGGTGACAGACCTTGACAGCAGTATAAATACCGACATGCAAGGATACAACTACGAATCATTGATCAGGGACTCTGCACTCTCTGAATCGATACAGAATATAGCTAACACAAGCCTGAGTGAACTCTCGGATTTCGAGCAGCAGCTTGAGGTATTCAGGGGCACAAGCGTCGATTTCAGTACAGTCATACCTGAAGCGATAGAGGCTGTGGTTAGCATCGGCCGAAAGGGTTCAGGATTCTTCACCAGCACAGGAAGTGGCGTGTTTGTCCATGAGGATGGATACATAGTCACCAATTACCATGTGGTGGATGACCTGATAGGCATAGACGTGAGGACCCACAATGGAAATGATTACACAGCTACGATGATAGGCAAGGATGAAGATCTGGATATTGCTGTGATAAAGTTATCTACGGCAAGGAACGGGTTCACTGCTCTCGAATGGGCAGATTCATCAAAAGTGATTGTAGGTGAACACATAATAGCTGTCGGTAACCCTGTAGGGTTTGAATCTACAGTGACACAGGGCATCATAAGCAATACCAACAGGCTCATACCAGGGGATATAGATACATATTATTTCCAGACAGATGTTGCGATAAACGCAGGTAACTCAGGCGGTCCGCTGATAAACAAGAACGGAGAGATTGTAGGGATCGCGACACTGAAGTATGCACAGCTTGGCGTAGAGGGACTGAGTTTCGCATTGAGATCGAATGATATACAGGGAAAAGTGCTTAATATCATTACAGGAGAATAGATGGATGACACAGAAGGATCATGACGGGTGACGATGACAATATGAGACCAAAAAAGAAAGCACTGCTTGTTGTGCTGGACGGATGGGGAATGCGCAAGTCCAGGAAGGACAACGCCATTCTACAGGCAGACACGCCTAATTTTGACAGGCTATGGAAAGAGAATCCTCACACCACACTGTTCGCATCAGCACAGCACGTAGGCCTGCCTAAAGGGTTCATCGGCAATTCGGAAGTAGGTCATACCAATCTGGGTGCAGGAAGGGTCCTCCCTCAGGAGCTCATGAAGATTGACCAGGAGATAAAAAAAGGCACGTTCCAGAAGAACAAGGTTATACTCGATGCAATGGGAAAAGCTACCCGTAAAGGGTCTTCATTGCACTTGATTGGCCTATTGAGTGATGGAGGGGTCCATTCACACATCAATCATCTGTTCACCCTCATTGACATGGCAAAGAAGAGCCTGGTCGAAAGGGTATATATCCATTGTTTTCTCGACGGCAGGGATGTCCCTCCAAAAAGCGCTATGAAGTACATCCGCAGGCTTGAGAAGAGATGTGCAAAGATAGGGCTCGGGAGCATCGCGACACTCATGGGAAGGTTCTATGCGATGGACAGGGATAACCGGTGGAACAGGGAGCATAAGGCATATGATGCGATGGTCAACCACAAAGGAAGGAAATACTACTCTTCAAAAGAGGCCATCTCTGACGCATACAGGCGCGGAGAGACAGATGAATTTATCCGACCATCAATAATACTGTCAAAGCACAAGAGAGTGCAGCACCAGGTCCAGAAGGATGATTCAGTGATATTCTTCAATTTCAGGGAAGACCGGGCCCGCGAGTTGACACGCGCTTTTGTGCAGGGAAAATTCAGGAAGTTCAAGCGTAAGATAAGGCTCAACCTGCACTTTGTCTGCCTTACCCAATATGACAAAGGTATCAAGGCCCCAGTAGCTCTGCCGCCTGAAGTCCCTGAAGATGTACTCGGCCAGGTCATGGCAAAGAACGGTCTGCGCCAGCTCAGGATAGCCGAGACAGAGAAATATGCGCACGTGACTTACTTCTTCAACGGAGGGAAGGACGGTCCGTTCCCGAAAGAGGATCGCGTCATGATACCAAGCCCGAAAGTCACGACTTATGATAAGACTCCTGCGATGTCTGCACCGAAGATAGCAGACGAGGCTGTCAAGAGATTGAAGACAGGAAGATATGATCTTGTCATCCTGAATTTTGCGAATGCAGACATGGTAGGCCATACAGGGATGATGGCACCGACCATAAAGGCAGTCAATGCCGTCGACACCTGCCTAGGAAAGCTCGTCACTGCAGCACGTGACGCAGGTTATGAAGTGATAATAACTGCCGATCACGGGAACGCAGAAGATATGGCAGGCAAACACATCACATCTCACACATTGAACAAGGTGCCATTCATAGTCGTATCAGACAGGAAGTGGAAGATAAACAAGTGGCGAGACAACAGCATCGCTGACATAGCACCCACAGTGTTGAAGCTGATGGGAATGAAGTCTCCTGAAGTATATTATCAACCATTGATACGATAAGAAGAACAGGCCAGGAGCATCTGACCGGACTCTATCACCCGAATACAATCATCCGATTGTCCCGCTTGACTTCTTTCACTTTGTCAAAAGCTTCCTGGACAATCACTTCATGGACCTCAATAGGACCTTTACGGGGATCCATTATCTTGAACTTCCCTTTAGAATATCCATATACAGGAAGATAATGTGGATTTCTCTTGTTCTCTTTAGTACCCCTTACGATGCCGACAATCAGCCTAAGAAGCAAGACCTTCCCATCACCAAGCAGTCTCTTGACATCTTCAAGAGTGAAGTCATTCTCATCTATATCTATGCCTGCTTCTTTTGCGCGGTTGTAGAACATCGTAGATATCCTGTCCGCAAGCTCTATCTCTTTCTTCTTGTATGCCTTGAACTTGTATCCTGGAAATTTATACTCTGGCTCTGCAACAACGACTTTGAGCGGAACGCCCTGTTCATGCGCATATATTGCCAACGCATAAAGAGAACTGCCACGCGTAGGCAGTGCAGCAGTCCTGTGCCAGATATCAAGCTCTACACCCCACTCCATCTTGAAATCTTTCTTGAAGTGATTGATTATCATGCCTAAAGAAGCTGCGGCACAGGTGTATTTTGTCGTCTGCTTGTAATGTTTCATGTCAACACACTATAAGAAGTCCATTTAAATAAGTTTTCCTTAAAAGACTGCCTCAATCAACTATAGATCAAGAAAATTATCCTTATCTGCGGATTCATATATCCTTTGCGCTATGAACAGGTCGAGCTCTCCGAGCCCGACAGCATTGAAGAGTATATTCTCATCATCACTCTCTCTTCCAGGCACCTTTCCAAGGAGTATATGCCCCAGATCAGGGTAGATATCCGAATCTTTAAGCTTGCCTTCAGCATACATGTTCGATATTGTCTGGACATTCCTATGTTTCGTGGATTCCCAACAATCATTTATCAGCTTGTCTGCCTTGAGCAGCACATCATCTTCATCTTCACGCCCACCAAGGTTGATCCGCAGGACACCTTTGATCAGCCATCCATTCTTGATGAGCGGCTTTGGTGCTGTTGTTGCAGAGACAACTATATCTGCACCATCACAGGCAGCCTGGATCGATCGGGCTGCGACAACTTTCATGTCACTCTGGACAGACCAGTCTTCTGCCAACTTAATTAAGTCCGGATCAAGAGATGTTATGCGTATCTCATCCAGGTCGAGGACTGCCAATGCCATCACACACTCCTTACCTATCGGGCCAGTACCTACTACTGCTGCAATTTTTGCATATTTCTTTGCAAGGTGTTTTGCAGCGACCGCTGCCGAAGCACCGGTCCTCACTGCAGATATCATAGTACCATCCATTATACAGAGAGGAAGACCTGTCTCTTTATCATTGAGCAGTATTATCCCTGTTGAACGAGGAAGTTTCTTATCCACATTCTTGGCATTTGCACCCAGCCATTTGTTTATGGCGTATTTCTTGCCTATACAGACGAGAGAATTGAATTTCCAGTCAAGATCAGTATCTATATCAAGCGCTATCTTAGAAGACAAGGTCTCACCAGCAGAGCCTGCCTTGTACGCATCCTCTGCATCCAGTATTGCCTGTTCATAATCAAAGATTCCTGCTGCTCTTATGTGCTTATCATCAAGTATAGATAACTTCATAGGGTTCACAACGCAGACATTGTTTTTAAATCTTAAGGTAGAAATCTGTAGATCCAGGATTAAAGGCTGAAAGTAGTGCCGATCCCTCGTTCTTTAGCGGCGTTATACATCCTTTCTGCAACAACAAGGTCAAGATCAGGCAGACCTACACAATTCACATGGACACATTCGTAATTATGAGCATGAAGGTCAAATTTTCCTGTAAGTAGCTCATGGAGATTATGTATCCGGTTCTCATTTATTGTTATATTGACAGAGGGATCTCCTTCAAGCAATTTATGATATAACAATGATAGGCTCTGCACATTCCTGTGCTTCACAAGTTCCCAATCATCACAGAACATCAGGCCTTGTTCTGAACAGCGCCCTATAAAGTTCTGGCCTACTTCATCACCACCAAGCAAGAGGACTGTAGCGTTCTTCTTGAGTTGAGGGTCATCGACAAGAGGATCCAGAGCAGTAGTTGCTGTGACGACATAGTCTGCATCATTAACTGCTTCATCTATTGAGTACGCGACTGAAAGTTTCATTGAGGTCTCAGGCTGCATCCGCCTGACAAACCGCTCTGCATTTTCGCTGGTACGCGAGTATATCTTGATCTCATCGATCTTGTCTGCGATTGTTGCATCCATGCACTGGACAGACGTCTCAGCCATCTTTCCTGAACCTATATACCCGACGACATTACCCGTCTCTTTAGGTAGGAGATACTCACCGACCAGTGCAGCATACGCACCTGTCCTGAGCGCAGATATCTGCGTCCCTCTCATGAGGCACGTCGGCCTTAAGGTATCTACCGCATACAATACCACTAATGCTTCTGATCGTGGAAGTCCTCTTTCTTTATTCAACGCATTTGCGCCGATTATCTTGACTGAGCCG
>JAUVBP010000189.1 GCA_030591125.1 Candidatus Woesearchaeota archaeon
CCGCACCCCGTCCCTTCAGCCAATCCAGCACAACACGTGTCGCTTCACAATCATTCTCATTATACCGGATTATCTTATCCTTGATCTTCACATCGCCGCTGTCGAGCCATTCCTGATACCAAAGCATGGATTGCGCGCCGCCTGCTTTCTTGTCATCCCACTTATAGCCGAGATATTTGGCGATCGGTTTTATTGAATATGAATACAATGGAAACACGACATGATTGGTGACAATCTTGAACACATCATGCATATTTGCAGATATCTTATCGAAAAGAGCGTCATCCATACCATAAAGAGCCTTGAGCCGTTTCATTGAAGTACGCTCATATTGTGTATAGTAGTACACCCTAAAGTCATCAAACTGTCTCATGAACCTGCAGAACTCTTTCCACATCTTCTTCTCATCCTTCGGCTTGTCCGCCCAGAAGCTATGATAAGTCTCCTTCCCTCCAGTCCTGACAAGCACACCATAAAGATAGTCTATGCCAAGTTCAGTCTCACCTTCTATATCAAAGAAGAGCTCTACAGCTGGCTCAGGTATACGTGGATGTGCGAACACCACCTCTTTTCCGGAAAGCAATGCCTGTGCCTGCATCTTGAAGCGTTCTGCAGTCTTCTTCCCTACCCGGTCTGCTTCCATGAGCGTCATCACATCTGCGGACACGACATCCTTCAGAGTATTTATGCCTAGATCATTGAGCTGCTCCTTGTGGACACGGCTCAGCTTATACACGAGAGATATGTCCTTTTTCTTTTCCAGATATCCATAACAATACTCCCTCCATACACACTCAGCACACTTGGCTGATGCTGCTGGTTCAGACTTCTTCCCATCCATTATTGACTTGACTTCTTTGAATATGCTATTGAACCTATCAAGCTCATCACTTATGCTGAACTCGAGCTCTTCTTTCTCAGCATTTATTATCACACCGGTCACCGGCCGGCGGTCCTGGTGCAATTCAATCAGGTAAGAGTAGAACATCACCTGCATCCGGTACTCTTCCTTGAGATGCTTTCCGCTCTTGATGTCTGCAGCGATGTAATGATAGTCACCGAACCTGCTCTTCCCTCTGTGCTTCACAAGAAGATCCGGACGCCCGATCATATCTCCATGGATGAGCACGCCCTGGTATATGAGCTCGACACCATCTTCCATCATCTTTGACGTCTCCCGTGCCGCTTCAGCATCATCACGTACTGTAACTTCGACAAAATCCTTATCAGCTATCACTTCCTTCTCATGCAAGATGCCTTCCTCAGACTTTTTGAGCATGAAATCGCTGACTTGAAGCTTGCGGGACTTATCACCATATATGTTCAGATATACCCTTGCAGGGCACTGGACATAATTATAGAACTGTGATGCATGGATCCGTGCCTTTCTCTTGGATTCCTTCTTCACTTTTTCACCAGCTTCGCCTTCTTGACGACCAGGCGTGCGACATTCTCAGACTCACACACGACATCAGAAGATATTATCTCTATCCTCCTCTTGAACATAGGGCCATCGAGGACCAATGATTCAAACTCACCGCCTTCTCCCGCCACATGGAAACCTATCTTATTGTGGAGCCCCACAAGCTTGTCCACATCTCTTGGAGTTATCCTCTTTCCCAGCCACTCCTCAGTCAACCCCTCGGCAGCGATACTGCTCATGATGACCTCAAACCCTAGAGTGATAAGCTGTCTCATCTCTTTTTCCTGTCCAAAGTGCCATAATGGCGAGAATATCTTCAGTCCCAGCTTGTCACATATCTTCTCTATCCTTTCACGCTGATAATTGGAATATAGCGCGCCTGTGACGACCCCTTCAATATTATGATCTTTCTTTGCACGGCGCATCGCTTTCTCAAGGTCCTTGAGCTCTTTCTCTTTCTCACCAGGAGTCTCCTGTTCGACAAGCGGCACCCCCATCGCCTCTGCCTGCATATGCACAAGATGTATGTTTGGTGTATGGAACATGTATGAGTCAGGGTTCTTGCTCTTCAGGGATATGAGACAGGCTATGGGATAGTTCTGTTCCTGCATCACATGCATGGCAAAGCAGCTGTCTTTCCCACCGCTGAACAGCACACCTAAACGAGGATTCGAAGAAGACTGGAAACTGTCGAGATAATCTGATTTTGTAGAGAAACCTGCCTGCTTTGATAGCTTCTTTATAGCCTTGTCAAAATTAGACCCATATTGCGCCGCACGCTTCTTGCGCTGTGCAAACTCAGATGGTACGCCCATCCTCTCCGCAACCGACCGTATCATGATCTTGTTCTGCTTAGGGCTCAGCTTGAACTTGACAGGTATCTTCAGGGCATAGTCAACGAGATGCTTATCAAGAAAAGGCAGTCTCAACTCGATATTATGGTGCATCGTTATGACATCATCCCGGTAGAGGTCACGCTCATACATCTTGATGAGACCTGAGACGCATTCTTTGTTTATGTCCTGCGATTGCTTATGACGTTCATATCCTGCGAATATCTCTTCACTTCCCAGTCCTGAGAACATTACGCGCATACCATCCTTATTCGCCTGCTCACAAGCGACATGGAACGTCAGGCCCACACCGACCTTGACGACATTAGTGTCTTCTATCAACGGTATGATTTTCTTCAGCCTCTCTTCGACATCCTTAAGGCTCAACAGTGCAATCTTGAGAGGGAATCCAAGCTTCTTTGCGACACGCTTCGCATAGACCAAATCCTCTGCTTCTTTCATCCCCTCAGTCTCAGCCCCGGTCTTCAGCGCTGCAGTATAGCAGGTGAAAGGGACACCAAGTCGTTTACAGGTCATCGCGATAAGCGTCGAGTCTATCCCTCCTGAGAACAGTATGCCTACTTTCTGGTCAGGTATGCGCTTGGCCACAGCATCGATGAATGACCCTTCGACCTCTCTCTTGATCCTATCCTCATCACTCTTATTTGGAGGAACGATACCAAAAAATTTCCTGTTGAATACAGAAAGTTTCCCTTTCTTGATATCATATTTAAGTATCGAACGCGGATTGAGTTCAATTATATCTTCAGGCGCACATCCTATCTTGAGCAATGCTTTCCTCTCTGAACAGAAAGCAAACCCACTTTTGGCTGAGTACCATACAGGCTTCACCCCTAATA
>JAUVBP010000166.1 GCA_030591125.1 Candidatus Woesearchaeota archaeon
ATATCTTGATGATTTCTCTGGCGGTCTGAATAAGATCAGGGTCACAGGTCTCATAACCATACTTATATCAATCGTACTCGGCGCAGCTATCGCATTCCTTTATTCTAATATGGTAGCGAAGTCGCTCAATCATATCAGGAAGGTAATAGAGTCGGTCTCCAGAGGGGACCTAACCAGGAAGATAAACCTCAAATCATCCATGCATGAGCTTAACACCCTGTCCAGCGACTTTGACTCAATGGTCGAGATCATGGGCCACCTCATATCTAAGATCGGCAAGACATCAAACTCTACTGCAGGTACATCCAAGAAATTCAGTGAAACTGCAGAAGGAGTGAACGCTTCGACAGAACAGGTAAGTTCGACAGTGCAGGAAATCGCCAAAGGCGCACAGTCGCTTTCAAAATCCGCCATGGACACGAAAAAAGAAGCTGAGCAGCTGATCATGTCCATCAAGGCAGTCACAGCAGCTGCAGCAGATGCTGCGAACAATGCAAACGAAGTCAATGAGGCATCTAATGCAGGGAGGATTGCCGCCAAGAAAGCAGGCGAGAAGATGACCATCATCAGCAATGCAGTCATATCCTCTGCTAAAGTCGTGAAAGATCTGGGAGAAAAGACCCAGCAGATCAACAAGGTAATCGAGGTCATAAATTCCATATCAGAACAGACCAACCTGCTTGCACTCAACGCTGCTATCGAGGCTGCCAGAGCTGGAGAAGCAGGAAAAGGTTTCGCTGTGGTAGCAGACGAAGTCAGGAAGCTCGCTGAGGAATCCCAAAATGCCACCAAACAGATAGAAGGCATGATCAAGGAGATCATAACAAGTTCATCAAATGCAATAGTCGCCATGAACAAGGGAACGCAGGAAGTCGAGCAGGGAAGCCAAGTCGTAGGCGAGGCTCTTAATTCTCTTCAGACAATCAGTTCCAAGATATCTTCAGTAGCTGCTCAGGTCGAGCAGATCAAGGCCGCAGCCATGGCACAGATCTCGAGCTCAGAGAACGTGCAAAAATCAGTCACTGATGTGAGCGCAATCGCAGAGGAAAGTGCGGCAGCATCAGAAGAAGTAAGCGCAGGAGTAGAGGAGATCACCGGTTCTATGCAGCAGATGGCTTACGGTTCCCAGGACCTCGCTAAGAGTGCAGATGACCTCAAGAATCTTGTGAATCAGTTCATCGTGGACACATCTACCACTCCTGAAAACAAGCAATAATTATTTAAATGATAATGACCGTAAAACGATAATATACGTGAACGAGGCGAATACCTATGTCAAAGAAGGAGCAATGTAAGGAATTGATGGCGAAATTCTTTGGGCCTGCGACAGCGAATATTGTAGATAGTATGTCTGAAGATGAGTGCGTACAAAAATGCAGAGAAAAAGTACGGGCGTTCTTAGGCGAAGAAAAAGCTAAAGAGTTCGATGGCATAGTCTAGCTCCTATATAATATCTAAATAATATGTTACTTGCGGATTTTGAGGTGAAAATATGAATATATTGGCTAAAATCATGCTGTTGCTTATCCTTCTGACAGTGATTCCCTTGAGTATCCTCGGAACCATCGCACTCTCTGATATCTTTGTGATGCAGACGACTGCTGAAGCACACGTAAATTCCATAGCTACGACAGCTGTCGATGACAGTGCTGAAGCACTGAACAAGTTAGGTGCCCAGTATATCCAACAGGTCGCTGAAGATGTCGCTAAACAGCTCGAGATCTATATCCTTGCAAATCCTGGAAAAACAGTCATTGACCTTCAGCAGGATGAAGTCTTCAAGGCGTTAGCTGTCCAACCTGTAGGGGAGACAGGGTATACTGCGATTACAGATGTCGAGACCCTTACCTGCAGATTCCATGCAGCAGAAGCAATTATCGATATGGACCTTCATCTTCTCGCTGAGAAACTTCCAGGATTCTGGGGGGTGATGTCGAGAACCCAAGGCGGTCAGGTCTCTGAAGGATATTACGATTGGGCAGAAGCAGATGGATCCATGAGACAGAAATACATGTATATCGCCATAGTTGATGCACAGACTGCAGATGGAGTCATGTTTTCAGTCGCAGCTACGACATATATCGATGAATTTAATATGCCTGCAAGCGATATCAATACTAAGATACGTAAAGAAGTAGCAGAGATATCCAATAGCATGCACACTCTCGCAAATGATGTCAGGAAGAAGACAGCATACTTTGTCATCGGCGTTCTCCTGTTTGTAGTATTGATAAGTTTCATCTTCGCACGAAGCATCACGCTTCCGATTAAGCGTATCACTGAAGCCGCAAAAATGGTCTCTGATGGCAAGCTCGATACCGAATTACCGGTCATCAGGACCAAAGACGAGATCAAGGAACTCGGAGACACGATGAATCTGCTTATGGGTGCAGTGAAATATCTTCAGAAAGAAAATAAGAAATAGGTAAATTTTTATATTGTGTCTATACCCGTATTTTCATGGATCAGGGGAATAAGCTGGCTCTTTCTATCAGACATCTTAGAGGTGAGTCCTGATGTGCTATGCAATTCCTGCCAAGATATTATCTATGAAAGGGGATCAAGCGACTGTCGATTATGGTGGTGTCGAGAAGTCAATCAATTACACATTGGTCGATGACCTGGAAGAAGGGGATTATGTGCTCATACACGCCGGATTCGCGATCGAAAAACTTGATAGGACATCCGCTCTAGAGTCCATCAAGACCATAAGGAACTATGTAGAATGGGGGAAAAAGAACTAATAACAGAACACCTTGAAGAAATCAAGAAGTTCAGACAAGAAGTCACGCTCATGGAGATATGCGGAGGCCATACCAATGTCATACTCAAGCATGGTGTCCGCGAGAGCCTTCCTAAAAATATACGACTTATCTCAGGTCCTGGTTGTCCAGTATGCGTCAGTTCGCAGCATGATATCGATGCGATAATCGCGCTTGCTGCATCAGGCATACCGATCGCTACCTATGGGGATATGATGCGGGTGCCTGGAAGCGAGCAAAGTCTCGATGATGCAAAAGCAAAAGGAGGAAAGGTATTTGAGGTCTACTCAGCTGAAGAGGTCATTGATATCAGGAAAACACATCCAGATGTCGTATTCTTCGGAGTCGGATTCGAGACAACTGCGCCGATGACAGCATACCTCCTGACGAAAGGAGTGACTGTATATTCTGTCCATAAGCTGGTCCCGCCTGCGCTAAAGATGCTTACATCAGGAGATGTACCCATCGACGGATTCATAGATCCAGGTCATGTGTCGACGATAATAGGGGTATTGCCGTATAAGGGAATAGATAAGGCACAAGCCATATCCGGGTTCACACTTGAGCAGATACTTCGGGCAGTGAGGTTCCTACTCAAGATGATAAGTGAGAGCAAGAGAGGGGTGATCAACGCATATCCTGAGGCTGTCAGAGAGAATGGCAATCCTTTGGCACAGAATATCCTTGCTGAGATGTTTGAAAAAGTGGACAGTGAATGGAGAGGGCTTGGCATGAT
>JAUVBP010000137.1 GCA_030591125.1 Candidatus Woesearchaeota archaeon
ACTATCACGTAGAGGATGTCGCATGTGAAGGTTCAGGATGCAACGGTCTATGTGCGGGTGTAGGGACTGTGGCATTCACCTCATCTGGTGCAGTGCTTGCAGTCAACAATAGTTTTGATAGTGCATGTGACCAGAGCGGGATCATGAACCTCACAGGACTGGTCGTCGGCGGCGAAGTCACGACCAAGCAGATATGTATAGATGTGACTGACAAGTTCGGGCAGGCAGATACCAGATGCGATGAGGTCGAACTGGACACAAGACCTCCTGAGATCACAGGTATGGCTCTTTATAGCAACACAGGGAGTCCTATAAGTTTCACGAATGGTCAGCCTATAGGTAACGCAGAGCTTCGCGTGAATATAACTGAGCATAGCGGCCTTTATGATAGTATCACTCACACCATCAATAATGTCCATGTAAATGTATCCGGCTTGAGTGATCGTACAGAGCACGAAGAGATATATGGCAGCAGAGCAATGACGTGCACCCATGAAGAGGGGACAGCAGAATACGAATGTTCCCTTGGAGGTCTATTCCTCATCGTCGCTATGGCACGGACCATATCTGTCAAGTTTGAGGCACAGGACATCTATGAGAACACCCTTAGCGAGACCCGATCATTGGACATAAGTTTCGACAGCAGCCCTCCAGTCGCTACAAACATATATTCATCATTCATAAATGACCTGGGGGAGTTCTGGCTTGCCGAGGAGAACAACACGATATTCATGGACTTGATTGAATCAGGATCAGGGATGAACAATAAGAATGTCTTCCTTGACTTCGCTACTTTTGGCCCTCAGAGGAGCCCGACGGACGTGATAGCTCCTAATGTCTGTGATCCCTCATGGACATGTAAATGGTACAGGATAATGACTGACAAGCAGAGCAAGACCGAGCTATATCTCATACCACAAGGAGGGTCAAGAGATGATGCTGAGAATCCGCTTGCGACCCCTTACCCTACAGCACTGATACAGGTCGATGTCGATAAACCTAAAGTGAGTGATGACCTGCGTGGAATATCGAACATAACTGGTTTTGGCGAAGGCCATGATCCTATGCTGGACCTGATAGGGAATGACATGGTTGAAGTTATTCTCTTTGTCAAGGATCATTCAGGTATCAAAGCTGCTTATGCAAATTTCTCTAAGATGATGGACAATGCGCCAGAGGCCCTGGCAGGAGAATGTATGGAGAATCAGGCACTTCCAGGATTGGACGAGAGGATATTCGAATGCAAGTGGTCTGTCGGTCCGATATATGAAGGATATCTTGGAAATTACACTACTCCCTCCACAGCACCGTCGATATATTTCAGATTTGAAGATTACACCAATCATACAGGTACTTACGAATGGGACAATATAGAGATACTTGCACGTGAGAATGCGACTATTGCTTCGTGGGATATAACGCCCGAGGAACAATCACCTGAAGGGCTTGACAGGCTTACCTGGCCGCTCTCTCAGCCCAGGATGTTCTTCAAGATGAAGTTTGAAGGTAAGGCCGGCAGGAAACCCATACCTCTGTCAGTGAATCTTGACCAGATGAGCTGTTCAGGTCTTGATTATATCAACACCAACCCTGTTACAGGAGAGGTATCGATAGACCTGCTGAACTTCCCTAACTATGCACTGAGACCTGAACCTGAGTTCTATGACCTGATAGAGATAGATTTCAATCCTGATGTGGTGCCTGAGGCTGAACTCGTCGATGATAACAATGAAACAACACCAATGGATTCAATCACGATAAACTGCACTATTGTATTGCAATCCATCGTCACTACAGGGAATCCTGGTTCTGAACGGGCATTGACACTGCCTGAGGATGTCAACATAACGCTTGAGGTCCCTGTATACAATAACGAGATGGGCGAACTGTTGGGCAACACCAAGGATCATATTGAAAACCTGAAAGAGTTGGCGGATGGTGGTTTCTGGCAAGCCATGACGATATTGAGGCAGATATTCGCTATTGCACAGGCAGTATGTGATATGATAGGTACAATGATAAAGTTAGGGACGACCCTCTCTCTCATATATGATGTCCTTACAGGAGCATGCGACCTAACTGACACTGTATGCACTGCAAAAGGGGCAGTGTCAGAGGCTCAAGGAGGCACGTTTGATTCTGTAAGAGATTTCATCAATGGTCTATATGCGTTCTGCGGCCTGTTCATATCCTGTCGGATGACGAGTGAGAAAAACCAGATACAGAACTGTGCTCCTGATGATAGCTGGTGTGAAGTCCAGAAAGGATGGCAGTCGGTGAACCAGGTCGTCATGAATTTCTTCCAAGCGCTGGACCCTTTCGCGCTCGCAGGTATCGAATCACCGCTCTTTGACCAGAGCTCGTTCGATCCGAAGCAGAGCATAATCTCCAGCATATACACATTATGCATACCAGGTATGATATCCAACCTGGAGAAATTCCGGCAGCTGGTCTGCAGGAAGATATTATGTTACCGGATAGATGTCGCAGCAGGAAGGGCTCCCTGGCGATGTGATGACCAGTTCGCATTTGAGTTCTGTACCTATGTTTGGGGCCAGATATTTGCAGCATTCCCTATATTCCAATACCTTAACCAGGTGCAGGAGTTTGTTGCAGGCATAATAAAGAATCCATGGACTGCAATAGGCATGGTCGTGGCTAAGACCTGTGATATCACCTGCGGATGTGAAGGCAAGGGCTGTGGCTATGGTTGCGGCGCATGCCGTCTCCTGGAATGGGGAATGACACTTTTCTACCTGATCCAGGATATCATAGAGAGCACAGGCACAAGGTTTTCAATGGCGACATTCGACCTTTGCGACGCTGCTCTTCAGGAAGATGACCCTTCATATGATGATATAGATGCGCCAGTCCCTGAACCCGGGACGGCAGCTGCGGAGTGATGATGATTAATGACATGTTTAGAGCCAAAAGTATGCAGGCGGGTTATCCGCAACAGCCTAGACCGCAGGTTCCTCCACAACAACCGAAGCCGGCTCCGCAACAGCCTTATCCTCAGCAGCCACAACAGCCTGCACCAAAACCTCAACCTTCACAATACGCACAATACCAGCAACAGGTGCAGCAGGCAGCTGCGTATAGGCAGTACCAGCAGCAACAGCAGTATGCTCAACAGCAGGCTCAACAGAGAGCTACTCAACAGCAATATCCACAACAGGCACAGCAGATGCAACAACCTACCATGACTCCTCAACCTCCAGACGCAGGACACCATACGATGCTGGCCATAGCCGCGATACTCGTGATAGTCTTCGCAGGACTGGGTACTTATTTCACGATGATATCTGGATCCGCCATGGATGATATTGCTACAATATCACCCGAAACTGAAGATATCACAGCTCCTCAGGCAACAGAATCAAAAGTAGAGACATTAGACCTCACTATCGATAAGCTCGTATTCGCAGACATGATCTATGAGGATTTCACATATGATGAGAATCCCAGCAGGACATATTTTACAGGTGACTCTATCTATGTATATATCGAGCCGAAAGGGTTTGAAACCCTGAAAAACAAAGGGGATGATATGTACGGCATAGACATTGTTGAAGATCTGGTCGTCACAGATCCTCATGAGAATCAGGTCCCTTATCTTACAGTTCCTGAAGTTGTATGGCTGACCAGCAGCCCTACACCCTACATTGCCATAAGGAATGTATTGACGCTTCAAGAAGATGCAGAAGAAGGACTATATACTGTTACGGTGACAATAAAAGATCACCTTTCAGGTGAAAGCACATCAATGAGTGAGACATTCGAGCTTATAGAACTGCCCCTTACTATATGATGATGAGGATAAGACGTGATGAAACATAAGACGTTGATTATGATTTTTGTATTTGTCCTTTTTATAGTCAGCACTGCGAACGTTAATGCACGGACAACGCAGCATATGTGTTATAGAAATGATGGCAATGGAGGTACAACGTGGGTGCACTGTAGTATAAC
>JAUVBP010000171.1 GCA_030591125.1 Candidatus Woesearchaeota archaeon
CAGTATGCAAATGCGAAGACCCCATCAAGTCCATCAAGGACTTTCTTGATGTCCTGCACTCCTGTCTTCTCGATGAGTCTCAGTATGAGCTCTGAATCGTTACGCACGTCCAGCTTGTGCTTGATGGCCAGCTCTTTCCAGTTGTATATCTCACAATTTGCGACCAGGAGACCCTCCTGCTTCAGCGGCTGAGGGACATGGCTGACAAGAGAATGTAGGCAATGGGCGATTGCAGATGTTGAATCATCAGATCGTGTCAAAGACTTGAGCTTGTTGACATTCTTTGCAAGAGATACAGTCAGGTCAGATGCTACGCCGCAACCATCCTTCCCCCTGTCCTGCACTACTGAAAGACCATCCATACATCTCTGTACCGCACGGTCAGAGTTAAATATCCCTATTATGCCACACATGGACAAAAAGAATGACTGGATGTTTAAAAAGGTTATCAACAGGATACAGAAGAAGCTATCCAAAAGAAGCAGGTCATAAGAGAAAAAAAATAATTAGAAAGATGTTATTCTCAAGCAAGATGCGCCAATTCTATATCTGTCTTCAGCTCAAGTATCGCGTAATACACGCGCTTCTTGTCGGAAGGTGTGGCATCAAGCTGTTCGTACACAGTGCCTATACGCGAGTAGGTTGAACGCGCATCCCCGAAACGCCCCATGGTGATGAGCTCCCGCGCTTCCTCGATAAGAGAGTAGATATCGACAGCATCCAGGACAGTAGACACTTTCGGCTTGGTATATTTCTCCATCTCATGCTCGACATAGCCCTGGAATTCACCTGCTTCGACATCAGATTGTGTAGTGAAGAGTTCTGCTTCCCTTTCACGGATCCGCATCTCATTCTCCTCGACTTCGCTCTGGCGTTCTGCAAGAGCCTTCTCCCTGCGCTCCAGTTCCAATGATATTGCAGTATCACGCATTGCATCAGAGTCGAGTGCTTCGAGCTCGCCCTGGCGCACTATCACCTGGTTATCAAGCTTCTTCAACTTGTTCTCGAGCTGCACGATGCTTGCGCGCAATTCCTTCACTCCAGATATCTTGGCCTCTTTATTTTCCAACCGGTTGATGCTCTTCTCGAGTTTGACCTGTGCCCTATCAAGAGCAGCTATCCTTTTTGCATGCTCCTTATCGACAGAAGTGACTCTCTTATGGAATTCATCATCGATATGATTCTCTTTCTCGACAAGAGCACGCTCATATGCATCCAGCTCTTCCCTGAGACTCCGCATCTCTTCTTCACGGGGCTTCACGCTGACTTCGAGCTCTTCCATATGGGTTATCTTCTCGATTATATCTTCCTCTTTCTGCTCTATGAACAGCTTATCATTCTCGAGAGTTTTCACTGTCATGGCAAGAGATTCCTCTTTCCTGTCAAGGACCTCTTTGTCAAGCTCAAGTTCACGGATCGTCTCCAACAGGTCCGTCTCCTTACTCTTCAGTATCGCTTCACTCTCATCAAGCTCCTGTTGTCTCAGGTCACGTAGCTTGGTGAGATCAGTGAGTTCAGCCTGTCGCTTGGAGATTTCTGAATACAGGACACGTTTATTTGCCTCAGCCCGCTGTAGCTCATACTCTGTCTTCTGCCGCTTTTCGACGAGCTCACTCTCTTTCTTATTGAGTATATCCTGTTTCTTGGTCAGTAGAGAATCAATATTCTGAAGATCAGCTTCTTTACGGGAAAGTATCCTCTTGGTCTCTTTCACGTCAGCGACTGCCCTCTCTTGAAGCATAAGATCCCTCTCCCGTCTCTCAAGGGAGATCAGGTCCGCTTCTTTGGCTTTTGCGAGCTTGGATAGCTCATCAAGCCTGCTCCTTGCAGAGCCCATCTTGTTGTCTATCTGCCCTTTCTCATCACGTAATTTAGAGACTGTCGAACTGAGTTCAGCAAGTATCTTCTGCTGTCGCTTCTGCTCTTGCCTCGACTCTGCCCTGAGATCATCAAAGCTCCTGACTCTGGCCTTGAGCTCTTTTGCCTGACGGTCAAGATCAGTACGTTTGGCAAGTATGGACTGCTCCTGCTCGTGGAGCTTGAGCTTGTTCTGGTCTATCTTGATGTTGAGCTCATTGATCTGGTCCTGCATCTTCGTGAACTCTTTTCTTCTTGACGACAGGTTGAACTCCTTCTCTTTCATTGATATGAGACTCAAGGTCTCATCCAGCCTGGTGGCCGCCTCAGATATGCTGGTCTCAAGATCCTGCTTATTCTGTGTGAGGACATCGACTTCATTGAGAAGTATGAGCTTATCCTTCTGCAGCGAGTCGCGTTTGGATTCGGCATCCTTGAAACCTTGGTTGATCACCTTCTCTTTACTACGCAGCTCTTTCTCTTTATGGTCGAGAAGATCCCTCTTAGAAGCAAGTGCAGACTCAAGATTGCCCAATGCCTCCCTCTTGTTGCTCAATTGAGAATTAAGTTTTTCCAGAGCGACCTGTCTCTTCCCGATCTTAGACAGATCTTTCTCTCTCTTATCAAGATCCTTGCTTCTCTCATCAAGATCCTTTCCCTTCTGCTTTGATTCTGCCAGCAGCTGTGATAGGTTCTTTTTCTGATCGGTTATCTGGCTGTCAAGAGAGTATTTATTGTTCTCTAATGACATGATATCTTTCATCAGTGATCTCTTCTCAGAATCAAGCTGTGAAGATGTCCTTTGCAGTTCCTTCAGCTGGCTCTTTAGGCCACGATCCTTATCATTCAGCTCATTGCGCAAGAGCTTGATCTTCTCCTTCTCTTTCAGCAGGAGCTGTTCCTCATCTGTAAGCTTATTGTGTTTCCTGTTGAGTGCAGACTCGAGTTTAGCGAGAAGTTTCTGCTTCTTTGCGGATGCTTTATCCAGATCAGGACCTTTCTTGACTATGATCGGTGCAGGTGGTGGTGTCGCCGCAAGTTTCGCCTGCAGCTTCGCTATCTCTCCACGCTTTTTATCAAGATCCGATTCCTCTTTTGACAGGCTTTTCTTCTTTGCCGCCAGAAGTAAAGTGAGCTCATTGAGCAGCTGCTCTTTCTTATTTAGGGTCGCTTCCCGTTCGCTCAATGCCTGTCTCTGTTTCGTCACTTTCTTAGGTGAAGATTGAGAGGGCTCAAAAGCAGGGGCTTCAGGGACTTTTTTGATTACTTTGCTATATTTCTGTTTAGCTTGTGTGACCAGTTCTTCCTCTTTCTTCAATAATCGTGAGAGAAATCCGCCTTTCTTTTCCTGCTTCGCAGGTCTTGATATCTTTCCTGGCACAGATGTTTCTTCTTCCACTTCTGATTGGGCAGCATTCTCATCAGCTTCCCTCTGTTTCCGCTTCTTCTCACCGGCTTCATCATGCCCGCTCTTCGTGCCGAGAAGATTGTCCATCTCTTTTGCTAGGTCATCAAAGCTCATTGTAAAACCCCCTTTTTTACAGATGAATTAATATGATTGGAATTGAAGCAGGATAAGCAGAATAGCATCATC
>JAUVBP010000012.1 GCA_030591125.1 Candidatus Woesearchaeota archaeon
ATCATCTCCGGGATTTCCTGAAGAAGAAGCTTGTGTCTTGCGTCGCTGTTGATGTGCGTCCTGGTGAACGGGAGCGCGAGAAGGAATATGTGCAGGAGTTCGATGCAGAGATACTTAGGCTGGTGCCTGATGCGAGTGATGCCGTGCTGTTTGTTCAGGCCCTTAAGTTGCGGGCGAATGTCTTGACGCGGGACAAGCATCATCTGTTCACGACAAGAGCAGAGAATTATCTTAATGAGTATGGTGTGCAGGTATTGAATGAATTGCCTTGATCCTTTTCTGTTCCAGTTCTTCTTTTTTGACGCAGCACTAAAGCCTGCTTTCGCTTAGCTCGCTTTGCTCACTAAGCTCCAGGACGCCGACGCATGCTTGAGGTCGAAATGGTTAAGTTTCGCCGCAGGCGTTCCCTATTTATTGATTGCATTTCTAGACCCTGATGCATGCTGATTGGCGTCACCGGCTTTATTGCTGCTTGTATTTGCGGCAACGGTCATAAAACAGAAACTAGTCGGGTTGATCAAGTGTGTGTAGACTCGCTTTTCGTATGATATTCTTCGAATTTCTCTACAGTCAGCAGAGTATCAATAGAGGAATGATCCGGGTCAAATCCCTCTCCGAGCCTGTTGCCTGCAATCAGCTCACCGCCATAGTCGACAGCTGACCTGACGTAATCCGTAATCTCTCTAATCATGTCTGGCTGTTCCTGCCCTCTCTCGATCGCATGATCCAATACAGAACCTAAAAATCTATAATAAAGAACATTCACTCTCTTATCTGATGATCCATCAACGATAGTTCTTTTTATCTCAGTGAGTCTTCCAAGCATTTCTGGATAAGCACCTTGTAGAAATCTATAATGATTATTGATCCAATCGTTTTCTGTCATTTTCGTCGTAGGGGTCAACAATAAAAAATAAATCAATTAAAAAAATTAAATCTTAGGCTTCGACAGCGCGTATACAAGCGTAACCACGATGCCGACTATCACCAGTATACTCAACAGTGAAAGCACTGCCAGGTATGCACCAGAGTCCTTGAAAGCTCCAGAGTCTGACGTGGTGTCAGTCACTCTTGCAGGACCTGTAGCGACAACCCTTGAGCCTGATCTTGAACTCTCCAGCTGTGAAGCGGTACCGCTCATTACAACATCAACTGTTGAAGGTGTGCTGGTGCTTGTCGAACTCTGACTTGATGTGCCTGAAGCCTGACTCGAGCTTGACTGTGAAGATGTCGAGCTTGAGGTGCTGCTTGTCGAGCTTGAGATTGTGCCGCTGCACGTGACAGTCACTTCGATGTCAGCCTCATCAGTCTGCGAATTACCATCATCCCTGAACAGTTTGGCTATGATCGGATAGTTTCCAGGTGCCATGTCAGCAGGGACGTCAACATCCAGGTGGTAGTTGAACTCCACACAATCATCATCATCCCTGTCCATGGCGTCGCAGTCAGCGTCATCATCATAAGCACCCATCTCGAACTCTTCTCTTATGCTGATGCCGAACTGTGAGCTCTCTACCTTAAGGACGACTTCATCATCAGTCTTCTCACCGATCGATCTTCCATCGATATATATCCTGAAAGACCTTCCGCATTCAACTTGTGAAGGTGAATCGAACCTCATGAAGATGAAATCTGCCTTGTTCTCCCTGTCGACATTGATAGAGAAGTTGAAGAATGCCCTGTGTGAAGCGCCGTTCTCATCCTCTGCCTCTGCGACCAGCTCTACAGTGAGCTTGCCAGAGTCAGAATCCCAATCAATATTGTCATCATCGAAATCGATCTCTTCAAGGTCACTCTTGTCACCAGCATCAAGGTCGATGTCAAGGTCTCCCTCGATATTGTCCCCATCTTCGCCAGCGCCGAAGAATATGACGTTGATCTCGATATCGTTCATCTCTCCTTCATCATAATCATCGTCAAAGAGGTTCTCTACCTTGACCTCTATAGCGAAAGTATCACCTGGCCTTGCATCATCATCTGCAGTGCTGCCGTCGTCCATAGTGTCCCATGAACTGTCATCTATGCTGACCTTGACAGTGTCGAACTCAAGCATCGATTCTGCATCGGTCATTATATCTGAACTTGCGTTCACTTCGTTGGATGTGAATACAAGTGTTCCGACAGTATCGACTCCAGAATCTGCATTGAGCGGGACCATGGTGTGTACTGTGACCATGAACTGTCCGCCAGGTATCAGTGTGCCTGGTACAGCGCCTGTGACTACTGTGTCTGCGCCTGTTGAAGATAGCGTGATCCCTGTAATCACAAGATCACCATTGTTGGTTATCGTGGCATCTGTCGAGACATTCACATCCCTTTCACTCTCTGCATGCTGTATAGCAGGAAGAGATACTGAGTAGATAGGTGCAGTCACTACAACATTAAGTGTGATGCTCTGGTCGACTCCATCATATGAAAGGTCTACCTGTCCTGTGTAAGTACCCGTAGGCTGTACAGCAGAAGGGCTGAATGAGATTGCAAAAGTATTGCCTGACCCATGCGCGACTACAAGGTTTCCTGTAGTGCTGCCTGAGACTGCCAGATTGTTTGTGCCTGAAGTGAAAGGGCTTGTCACTGTGTATGACAGGCTGTTCATGTCAGCATTACCTGTGTTGGTAACTGAGACTGTTATCTGTCCTGAAGCGCTCTGCACTATTGAAGGTGTGTCCGCAGAAGCTGCGTATGAAGGGACTTCATTCACAGTAAGGGTGACTGTTGCAGCATCATTGTTCGTGCTGTTCAGTGTAGCATTGATCAGTCCTATGTACGTACCTGCTTTTTGGCCTGAAGGTATGGTAAGTATGATTGCTGAAGGAGAGCTTGCACCTGCAGTCAGATCGAATGTGGCAGGGTTAAGCATCAGTGCGCTGGCAGGGATGGTGTCAGATCCTGATGTCAGGTCTGTGGCACTCATCGCAATGCCTGTAAGATCAGAACTTCCGGTGTTCGCTACAGTCACTAATTCTGTAGAGTTTATTGCCCCAGGATTACCTGAAAGTGCGACATTCGTCTCCTGTATATTGACGTTGCCTATTGCAGCAACGCTGAAAACAAGCGCCAATGCCATTATAAGGTGTAAAAAAAGCTTTTTTACCATTTTCTTCAAGCCCTCCGAAATATAATATCGTTATTACGTGTAATTGTGATTCATAATGTCAAGGGAGTATCAGAACTCGCCTTAAGGCCTTATAAAACACTATCCCCCCTTTATTCTACAAAAAACGCATTGTGGTCGGTCTTTTGTTATTAAAGAATAGTGTCACGTCTCTATTTATATATTTCTGTTATGCTCAAAAATTCTATCAGAAATTTTTGGCATCCTAAAAATCTGTCTGTCAAAACGAGTGTCAAGGTATATTAGGTATCTATATTCGGGTTGAGGTGTGACGCTCGTGACGGATTTTTATGATTGAGGTGTTGTTTCTGGATTCGGGCAATTATCCTAAAATCATATGAATTCGGGGTCTATTCTATTCATCCGCAATAGATTTCGTGAAATTGTCGCTTTTGATAAAAAATTGTATCAAAGTTTTAATATTCTCGCAGGACATACTATATACAATGACCTCGCTAAAGGGTCCTTTTTCAGGGCGTGATTCAGACAGCAGCTTAGAGAATAAGCTGTCGGACGGGCAACCGCTGAAGGCGGAGACCATGGATGAAGCAGCAGACCTTCTGCGATGCCTCATCGCCAGCAATATGCCTGAAGAGTACAAGGAGGCCAGCAACCATCTACTTGATTACATCGTTGAGACCGGGAATTCCAGTCTTGATGCAGCAAGACACGATGCGATGACAGGCCTCTACAACCAGGGCTATTTTCTTGATACGCTGGAGAAGGAAGTGAACCGGTGCTCCCATAATGGGAGCACATTCTCTTTAGTATTGTTCGATCTTGATAATCTGAAAGCCCTGAATGATTCTCATGGACATGCATTCGGAGACAAGGCCATCAAGAAAGCAGCAGAAGTGCTGAGGAAAGAGACGCGATTGTCTGATACCTGCGCGCGTTATGGCGGCGATGAGTATGCAGTGATATTACCATCGACTTCCGTCGAGGATGCGCAGTACATGTGCCAGAGGGTGCGTGCTTATCTCAATCGTATACAGTTCCTGCACAATGGAGAGGAGAAGAGGATCGGAGCGAGCTTCGGCATAAGGTCGTATGATCCTTCGGTCAGTGCTTCGGAGCTGTTCAGGCAGGCAGATGATGCTCTCTATCATTCAAAGGGAGAGGGGAAAAATGTGATCACCGTGTATTCAAAAGAGGTGGAGCTCGCGAAGAGGAGACGGCAATCAGAGCAGGGCGTAGGTGACAGTGATGAACGCGGGCTTTCAGATACCGATGAGAGAGATGTTGAAGTGTTGTGTCGGGATTATGTGCGTGGTGAAGTGACGAAAGTCGCTTAGGGATCCTGTTCAGCAGGACAGTGGGAGTGCAGCATATTATGAGATAGAGTTCAAGCCCTATCTTTTGCATAAACATGGAGGAATTTTAGGATGGAAAAAGAAAATGAGACGAGTATGCCCCTTAAAGGGCACCTTAATGACTGCCCGTTAGGCGATTTTGAGACGGACTGTAATTGTTAATTTTTTTTATTTTTTAAAATGGTCAAATACCTAGTCTTTGAAGTCACGGGAAAATGTAATCTGAGATGCAAGTACTGTTATAATTCCAGATATGCTGAAGAAGAACAACTGAAGACTGAGCTCACTACTGATAGGATCAAATCAATCTTATCTGAAGCAGAAGAGTCAGGCTTTGGCCTGGTCGCGTTCTCTGGAGGAGAACCATTCCTGAGAGGGGACCTGATGGAACTCATAAGATTCTCTCCACTCCCGGTCAGCGTACTGACTAATGGGGATATGATAACCAAGGCACAGATTGAAGAGTTAAGCCGCATCGATAACTTCAAGGAGTTGCGCTTCAGTCTTGATGGGTTCAAAGCTCATGATTCTGTAAGGGAGAACAGCGACCATAAGAGGATAATCGACAACATCCAGTTTGCACGTTCACTTGACATCAACGTATCTATCAATACTATGATCACCAGTTACAATCTCTCTGAACTTCAAACACTATATGATCTCATCGATTCAAGCCTTAGAGGGATCATGTGGCGCTTGGATGTGCCTTTGATCATGGGTCGCTACAGATCATTCGAGAAAGAGCTCGCTGTCCAGGAAGGACTATTGTTTGAGGAGCTGAAAAAACTGATATCGAGATACTCTGCAGAGAGACCTGACTTCAGGATGATAATTGCGAACATATTCAAATCAAATCTTGAAGAGTCTGGATTCTACGAGCATAGCATGACAGAACACCCTTGTGATTATGCGTTGGGTTCCCTGACTGTGAGATCCAATGGGGATGTCTCTTTCTGCCCTTCATTGAGCCTGATTTTCGGAAACGTGCAATCTTCATCCTTGGCAGATATCATGAGGAGCGACAAGTATCTGGAATTCACCAGGCTCAAGATCAAGAACATCGAGGGCTGTATCGATTGCAATTACTTACGTATATGCGGGACTGGTTGCAGGGCAGATGCTTATGAAGACACTGGGAGCATCACGGGTAAAGATGAGTCTGCATGTGTCCATTTTGCGCGATTTGAGAAGCACATATTGCCTATATTGTCTGAAAACCTGAATGAACAGTTCGGTGCATTATTGAATGATTGATCGGTGTAAGATATGACCAATACAAAATTAGCATATATCGTCGGAAAGCACTTCGATGGACATGATCAGGCACTTGATGTGACCTTGCGGTTCCCTGTCAAGAATAAGCTTGAGAAGATGACTTTAGTTCCGGGAAGTTCCCTATATGGGTCGATTGCAGGCCTGCCTTTAGAGACCCTAGTAGATCTCACGGATAAGAGCTTCCGTGTCGTTGCGACATCTGACATTGCAGACAGGACCGGAAAAGGTGATTTCCAGAAAGGGACTATAAGGGACTACATCTCACATGAGGATCAGGCCAATAGGCATCTATTGCTGAGGGATCCCCTATACTTCTCAGTGCAGAAGATCAGGGATACATTCAACAGAGGTATAGTCAAGTTCTTTGCCG
This sequence comes from Candidatus Woesearchaeota archaeon, assembly GCA_030591125.1. GTDB lineage: Archaea > Nanobdellota > Nanobdellia > Woesearchaeales > UBA11576 > JABMQF01. The sequence continues at coordinate 6,074 of JAUVBP010000012.1, forward strand.
ATCGCGATGTCTCTTGGGTCCTTCCAAGCATCCTGACTAAAGCTACAGAAGCCTGTGAGGACGTAAGCACGCTCTTCTGGACTGAATACAACAACAGTTCTTTAGGTGTAGACGAAAAGCTGGCGCTTGCACAGACAGTCCAGTTGCACCTGGAAGCTATGTGTTCATCATTCGGTAATATATTCTCCATAGCGCCATCATTCCGGCATGAATTGGGTAAACCAACAAAAAAGCATCTGCTTGAATATTGGCATGTGGAAGCAGAGCTCGTCGATGTGAAACTGGAGGGGCTGATGGACTTTGTCGAAGATATGCTGAAGTACTGCCTGGAATCCACTCTGGCCGAATCTAATACTGAAGTCTATTTTGTCAGTGATGCGCTTGGCTTCGACAAGTCACATTTTGAAAATATCCGGATGCCTTATGAGCGGATCACTTACTGTGATGCAATCACGAAATTGCAAGGAGTCAATTATATCAATCCTGAGACCCAACAGGTCATCCGGTGGGGTGAAGATTTTGACTTGGGTGCAGAATCAATAATCTCTGAAGATAACCCTGTCTTTGTATACCACTGGCCGGATGAGCTGAAAGCATTCTATTTCACCCGGTTCAAGCAAGGTGATAAGATATTAGCGAGAAGTTTTGACCTCTTAGGTATGCGCAAGGGAGAGATAGTGGGCGGTGGTGAACGAGAACATAATTATGATGAGTTCAAGCTGCTCCTGGATAGACAGGTAGAAGTCATCAGGAAGCATAATCATGACCCGAAGGATTATAGATATTATGAAGACCTGAGATTGATAGGTACGTTGCCGCATGCAGGGTTCGGAATGGGCATTGAAAGGGCGCTTGCATTCGTCTTCAATCTTGATGATGTGAGAATGGCATCCTTATTTCCCAGAGATAAGCTCAGGGTATATCCTTGATGGTCATTTGGTGTGAATCGCTAAAAACCTAAGGTGAAACATTTATAATATATTTCACTGTTTGTATGACTATGAAACTGACAATCTTAGGTAGCGGGGGATTCCAGACAATACCCCGACCTGCCTGCAAGTGCAAGATCTGTACCGAAGCGCGTGAACGCGGAGTCCCGTATAGCAGGAACGGCCCGTCAATATTCATCGAGGGCATAGATACGCTGATCGATACTCCTAAAGATATCATCAATTCTGTCAATCGCGAGAGGATAACCGAGATCAGGAATATACTGTTCACTCATTGGCATCCGGACCATACTGAGGGCATGAGGATAGTCGAAGAGCTCACCTGTGATTGGAGCGGAGAAGAACCATTTGAACTCAGGAACCAAGGCGTGCCGATAACAGTATCTGCTCCGCAAGGGGTCCTTGAGGAAGTAAAGAACATACGATCACCTTCAGGAAGCTATCTTGATCACTTCGAGTCTAAAGGATTCATAGTGACTGCACCTCTTGAGTTTGGTGTTGTCAAACGATTCGGGGACATATCTATCACACCCATCAAGAATAACTGTTCTGCATCGCTGACTTCTGCATCGTACATCATACAAGAGGGTGATAAGAAAGCAGTCTATATGCCCTGTGATGTCAAGCCTTATGATGATCTGGACTTTCTGGAAGGAGCTGACCTGTTCATTGTAGGGTCCCCTTTCTTTGAGTCGAAGTCAGGGCTGAACAGGGTACCCGAGAGCCACCCATTAAGAGCTGAGCTATTCTCTTTTGAAGAGATAACGGCCATCATAAGGAAATATAATATCAAAAAGACGATCATAGTACATATTGAAGAGATGTGGGGGCTATCTTTTGATGATTTTAAGGTACTTGAAGAACGCTATAAAGATAGTAATATATTCTTTGCATATGATGGGCTTGTTCTTGGGATATGATTTGTGTTTGAGGTAGTATCCCTGATGTATGAAGATATACTACCAACTCCTGACCAAAACATTTAAATACTAGATTGCATGGGTTAATCTAATACTAGTATACGAATTATACACATTCGTCTACTATAATGACAACGCAGTCGAAAGTGGCGATATTGACAACAACTGGCATTGTAGGAAGGTGCTGGTAAGTGAAGACAGTGGGGCATGGTTGACGCGATTTACTCTTGTATACAGGTTAGGCAGTAGGGGTCCGGGCAATAGCCTGTGAATTCTGCCGACTTAAATTGTTAAAAAAAAGAGGTTGGTCTCCATCAGGAAAAGAGGTGCGAGTTTACTTGGAGCGATGTTGCTCTTGGCAGCTTGTTTTGTATGCGCTGAGCCAGAGCTATCTCTATCACCTTTAGAATTCTATGAGACAAATGAAGCCAGCTTCCAGCTTGACCTGAACAACTTCGGCAATGACTATGAGATCACAAGCGTTGCAATAGAAGCAGAAGGACTATCTATAATAGCATCAGTGGATTACAGAGGATGGACAGAAGAACAGAACGTGTCCGTAGCGATCTGGAGTGAAGGCAGCATAGGAACAAATGTCAAGCTCATAGTATTCGAATATCTCACTGAAGCACCTTTAGTATATGAAGATATAACATCACAATCAACAATCATACTTACAGATGAAGAAGGAATAACACATGAGTTCTCTTTTGATGTCAATGTACTGAATGATGATAGTGCCCCAGAGCTTGAATTGGCTTCACCTGTAGATGAAGGATTCGTCAAGATGGGCAGTGTCCTAGATATCATAGCGAATGTAACAGATGACGAGACAGCAGTAGAGAACGTAGTGTTCAGCTGGATCGAATGTAATCCAGATAATGAGAGTGAAGAACAAGAGACAGTCCTTGAACTATCAGAAGGGCTTTACACAGGCCAGGCAGACACGTCAGCATATGAAGATGGCGAAGAGATCTGCTATGGCATCACAGCATATAACAAAGGTGGTGAGTCTGCAGAACAGACAGGCAGTTTCACTATCGATGGCGCTCCACCAAATGTGACTTTAGTGTCTCCCGACGACAATGCGGTAATCGGACTGAGCCAGGAATTCAGCTTTTTCGCTGCAGATAACCTGGCCAAAACAGTTACGTGCAGCATCTACATAGACGGCATTGAGTACAGAATAGACATTGAAGCACCCAATATGGCAATTGTAACCATACCAAGTGCAGACTTGGAAGAAGGAGAACATGCATGGGAAGTCAGGTGCACAGATCCCGCCGGATGGACAGGGATCAGCGCGGCAAGGGTGTATGATTTAGATAAGACACCGCCTGCAATAGTAATGAAATCACCGGAAAACAACAGCATCATTGCGGACTCAACGGAATTGGAGTTCGAGGTCACCGACAATTATGGCTTGGCAAGCATTCTTTTCGTCAGGGACGGCAATGAGACTGAAGTGGAAAGCGATTTCACAGTCGATGTCAGCGACTGGCCAGATGGACCGAGCGAATTTGCGGTCAAAGCGGAGGATCCTGTCGGAAATCAGGCTGAGCAGACCTATCGTATAAGAGTCGACAGGACTCCTCCGCAGGTTGATTTATTAGGGCCTGCTGACGGAGATACGAGTGACGTGCATGTAAACTTCTCATACAGGGTGCTGGACGACTACGATGAAGAAATGGACTGCAGAGTATTCGTGGATGATGTAGAATTACAGCAACACACCGCGCAGAGGGGAGCTGAGACAGCCCGGTCTGAATTACTGGCGGCCGGAGACTATATGTGGAGGGTTCAATGTATCGACGACGCCGGAAACAGCGGCGAAAGCGACGAAAGACAGGTGACGGTAGTGGATTTGACCGGACCAGACATCGTAGACAACAGCGCTGATAAGGTCTTCAGGGGTGATCCTATAGAAATAAGCCTCGTAGTGACTGACATCAGCGGAGTAGACCGAGTGACAGCAGTACTAGTAGATCCTCATGGTGAAATCCAAACCATACCCTTAGATAGAGAAGATACTATATACGCTGCATCTGTCGCGACAACAGTGACGTCCGCTGTGGGCACTTACACCCTGGAGGTGTACAGTGTCGATACATTGAACCATTCTAATACCTTGACATCTGAGATAGAAGTCACTTACAAATATGTGATCGCCCTGGATCTTGATCCTGTGACTGCAGCACCTGGAAGCCAGGTGACTGTGACCGGAGCGATAGTGTATGATGCAGGGACTCCAGTACCTGAGGATGCCGCAACCCTAGCCCTTCCTGAGGGAGATGTGGATGTGACGCTGGACCAAGGAGGTTTCAGCCATGCATTCACAGCACCTGCAGAGGAAGGAGCGTATGACCTGACAGTGACTATCCTGAGTGACGGTAATTCTGAGGAGTATTCCAAGACAGTGCAGCTCAATGTACAGACACCACAGGCACAGGGCAGTTCCGGAGGATCAGGTGGTGGGCGAAGAAGCTATCCAGATACTGTCCAGATCATTGAAGACGATTGCGACGCTGACTGGACCTGTACTGCCTGGACCATGTGTGAGGACAGCATGCAGGAGAAGATCTGCGTGGACCTGAACAGTTGTGATGATAGCACGAAGAGAGTGGAGACGAGATCATGTAAGGGTGAAGAGGAGGAAGGAGACGATGATGGAGAGACAACAGAAACAGATACAGCCACTGCATCTAGAAAACCATTACCAGAACCCGAGGAGCACACGGTTGACGCGACTGGTGAAGATGAAGAATCTTCAGCAGGCATTGGAAAAGCCATTGGCTTCATGAGTGACATAACTTTTGATTGGCTCAGTGCACTCATCGTCCTGATGGCTGCAGGATTGATTGTGGGCGTGCTTGCAAAATACGGCTGGAGCAATGGTGACAACCGGAAGAAGCCTGTAGCAGTAGACCTGCTCGGGAAAGGCGATAGATTAGGCCTTGAGTCCTACCTGGATGGCAGGTCATCAAGAAGGGGAAAATTCTAGAGGTATCTTATGGTTCTCGAGGAGCTGTTCAATGCGCTAAAGGTAAAGCATAGGCCATACATGGCGTTCTTTCTTGCGTTCATATTCACGTTCATAGCATTCTTCGTAGCGTTCATATTCTTCAGAGATAATATGTCTATCGCGCTCATCTTTCTTACTACTCTGTTGCTGGTCCCTACGCTCATAACTCTTATACGTCTTGAAGAGGCAGTCGAGCGGAAAGAAGGATTGAAACATTTCGTCCGCAACCACAAGGAGATATTCGAGGCATACCTTTTTGCATTCTTTGGGGTCTTTGTCGCGTATCTTGTGTTAGGGTTCGGCGCGTATGACAACCCTGAGCTGTATGGCAGCCTTTTCAATTTCCAGACAGATTACCTAAGTTTCCAGCAGGGTGTGACTGAGGAGACTGTCAGCACTTTTGTTGAAGGGGTAGATGTGAATACTTTCTCAAAACTGATGGGTCTATTTGCTCATGACCTCCTTGTCCTTGTGGTGTGTTTTGTGCTGTCTTTCTTCTATGGGGCCAGCGCGATATTCCTGATAATGCTGAATGCCAGCGTGTTCGCCAATTTTGTCATATTTGTGTCAAAATCCTTGGCAGATAACTTCATGCAGGGGTTGCAGGTGTTCGGATTCTTCCTGATACACATGATACCGGAAGTGAGCGGTTTCCTTCTGGCGGCTATCGCAGGAGGAGTGGTGTCCAAAGCGGTCTTTGAAGAGAAGAAAGGGTCAAAGGCATTCAGGAACGTGTTCAAGGACGCTACAGTGCTGATGCTGATCGCTATAGAGTTAGTGTTTGTCGCTACGGTATTAGAAGTCCTGGTGACTGCGCCGTTGTTCCAGGCGTTCTTTTAATGCTTCAGAAGCCTTATCGATACAGGAAGCTTCTTCTCGCCGCCAGGTGCGCCGATCCGCCTGTAATACTGGAGTTCTATAGGGCCTTCTTTACGCATCGTGAGGTCGCAGCCTGTGATGTTCTCTTTCATCAGCTCATGGGCTGTCAGATCGTATCCTATATTCTTGATGCACGCGAGGACCTTGCGGATGTATGGGTGTGACTCAACAGGTCTTCCTCCTGCAATGTATAGTTCAGAATCTTTCTGTGCATTGGCTACCAGCCATATCAGGTATTCCTGAAGATCATTCTTAAGAGTCAGATGCGCAAGAGTTCCCTTGTCACCTTTTCTTGTGGCTACGGCGATGTATTGCTCCAGGTCAAGTGTCTGTGCTTCGTCATGCACAGAAAAATCTATATTCTCCATCTTCCATGCATCGACGTAGAGTGTGTTGGCCATCTTATAGTTTGTTGTACTTACAGAACCTCTCGAAATGCGGCAGGTATCTGCTCACATCATTATCATGATCGAATGCTGTCCTGATCAGGCTTTCCAGAAGCGTGGCTTTCTCCCTGACGAGTATCTCTGAGTGCTGGACAATCCTCCAATAGTTCCTGTCACAGTCTGACTGGGTTATCCTTTTACTGTCAGGCTCCATTAATCCATCTCTCTGACGGAGCTTGAGCTCTGCGTTGAGAGCATCGTAGAGTGTGAATTGTCTTTTCATAGTATTGCCCTTGCTCTTTCTTGAATCATTGGTTTATAAATGTTTCGGTTATTACTCACTGTATAGTAGTAATTTTAGTAAGCTTTTTATATAAGA
>JAUVBP010000224.1 GCA_030591125.1 Candidatus Woesearchaeota archaeon
AACAACTTCAAGGAGTATCTTCACAATTGTAAACAGGTTAGGGTCCATTATTATAATAGTACATCATCTGCGAATCTGTCAAGCGAAAACAGACTTACACAATCCACTAGACCGGCAGCACAATCACCTACGGACTCGGGTCGGTTTTCTGGACCCTCACTTTTTCATCCGATTCTAAAAGCCACCAATCACCGCTTCGCTATAGATCAATTAAAAAGTGAGATATTTAAATAATTTTATATTAATTACCTAGTGAATCCTGATTTGAGTGTGCAACAGTAGCTTAAACCGGCAATATAGCGCTTATTGGCAAGAATTCCACAACCTTTTTAAATGAACTCCGATTTTCGAAAAGTGATGGGTTACGAATTAATCATTACAGAGAAGCCAAATGCTGCAAAAAAGATTGCAGAAGCGCTCGCAACAGGCAAACCGATAAAGAAGAACAATAAAGGCGTGCCGTATTATGATATCACGCATGGAGACAAAGATATAATCGTCGGTTGCGCTGTAGGGCATCTATATACTGTTTCTGAGAAAGAGAAGAAGAAAGGCTGGACATACCCGATCTTCGATATCAAATGGGAAGAGTCAGGGAAGACCCGCAAGGACGCGTCATACACAAAAAAATATCTTGCCACACTCAAGAAGCTGGCAAAGGACGCAACAGAATTCACGATAGCGACAGATTATGATGTAGAAGGAGAAGTCATAGGCCTCAATGTGATGAGGTTCGCGTGCAAGCAGAAGGACGCGAACAGGATGAAGTTCTCAACACTGACCAAACCTGATGTTGTGAAGGCATATGATGAAAAATCCAGCAGCATAGATTGGGGGCAGGCGCTTGCAGGAGAGACAAGGCATTTCCTTGACTGGATGTACGGCATAAACCTAAGCAGAGCGTTGACACTCAGCATAAAACATGCGACAGGAAGGTATAAGATACTCAGCTCGGGAAGGGTGCAAGGACCTGCACTCAAGATAATAGTGGATAAAGAGAGATCGATCCAGGAATTCAAGTCAGAACCGTACTGGGAACTCGAGATGAATGGCAGCATAAAGGGAGGTGCGTTGATCGCAACCCATTCTGAGAACCCCTTCTGGAACAAAGAGAAAGCAGGAAAGATATTCAAAAAAGTCAAGCCGGAGACAAAGGCAGTGGTCAAGGATGTCTCGCATAAAGAATTCAGGCAGGCAGCACCGACACCATTCGACCTGACCACCCTACAGATAGAGGCGTACAGGACACATAAGATAAGCCCTAGCATGACTCTCCAACTCTCACAGAGCCTATATCTCGACGGAGCGATATCCTATCCGAGAACGAGTTCGCAACAGTTACCACCGATAATAGGCTATGAAAAGATACTTACTGATCTCAAGAGACAGGATGAATATATCGAAGGATGCAATTTCCTCCTGGACAAGAAAGGCCTGAAACCGAACAACGGCAAGAAATCAGACCCTGCCCATCCAGCAATCTACCCTACAGGATCAATCCCGACACTGAAAGGTAAAGAATCAAGAATATATGACCTCATCGTCCGCAGATTCATGGCAACTTTCGGCGAGCCCGCAGTACGGGAGACCATGAAGATCGACATAGATATCAAAGAAGAGACCTTTGCGGCAAAAGGTACAAGGACAAAAGTGCCAGGCTGGCACACACTATATGGAAAATACGCAATGCAGAAAGAGGAAGACCTTCCGAAAGCTGCAAAAGGGGATATTGTCGATGTCAAGGAAGTGCTGATGCACGATAAAGAGACATTGCCTCCGAAGAGATACACCCCTGCATCGATAATCAAAGAGCTTGAGAAGAAAGGGCTCGGCACTAAAGCTACAAGATCAAACATAATAGACAACCTATTCCATCGCGGTTATGTGACAGGCAAGTCAGTACAGGCGACAAACCTCGGCATAAAGACTGTCGAGACTCTCGAAAAATACTGCCCGGAGATACTTGATGAGGAACTTACACGGAACATCGAGGTAGAGATGGACCTCATACGGCAGAAAAAGAAGAAAGAAGAAGAAGTCCTTGAGGGTGCCAAGAAAGTCCTGACAGACACATTGGTCCGCTTCAAGAAGAATGAGAAAAAGATAGGTGCAAAGCTTGAAGAGGCCAACAGGGAGACTGAACGGGCGATGTCACTCATAGGAAAATGCCACCTGTGTGATGGAAATCTTGTGATAAAAAAAGGTAAATACGGACTGTTCATCGCATGCGACAACTATCCAGACTGCAGCATCACATTCAAGCTGCCTACAAATGCCCTGTTCAAGCCGACCAAGAAAGTATGTGAGAAATGCGGCTACCCTATACTGCTGGTGATCAAGGCAAAGAAGAAACCGCAGGACGTGTGCATCAATCCTGAATGTGAGACAAAGAAGATATCAGATTCTAAACTGCGTCGTGAGGCAGAGGGTATCGAGTCAGGCAAGGTAGAGAAGAAATGCCCTAAATGCGGAAAGAATGTTGTCTTGAGACATTCTATATATGGAAGCTTCT
>JAUVBP010000205.1 GCA_030591125.1 Candidatus Woesearchaeota archaeon
CAATGGAGAGGAGCGTCATGGTTGTTGTACTCTTCTGTAGAGAGGAGACCTACGTTTATGTTGGGGTAGCCATACCTGCCTATGAATACATTAGGTGCTGCGCCGAAGAAGTCCTGCTTTGCAGAAAGGTTAAGCTTCTTCTGACTACCTATCTTAGAAGAGATTGCACATACCTTGCGGCCGCACTGCCCACGCCCTTTACACTTGATACAGCGTCGATTCATTGATATGGAAAAGTGAAGGAGGTATAAAAAGTGTTCTGAGTATTTAAAACGATAAAAATCATAGAGGCAAGCTTTATATTCAGTATAACTGCCGTATAACATATCGCTAAAGGGCAGAGTTCTGAGCCCATCAAGAAGATGGACATATACTTCCGAATGACATTGAACTGCAACCTGGAATGTTCTCACTGCTACTGTGAGGCAGGCCCGGGGCAGGCGTCTATCAGCATAGGTGATTTCAAGAAAGTCGTTGATAATATGCCTGACAGGGTCAATGATATATGTCTCTCGGGTGGAGAAGTATTCACCAGAAAGCGACTCCTATACGCAGGTCTTGAGTATCTGCAAGAAAGCCATGTCGATGTCAGGAGATTAAGCGTCCAGACAAACGGGTACTGGGCAAAGGATGAGGCGACAGCAAAAAAGACTCTGGAAGATCTTGTGGAGCTTGGTGTGGATCAGATCGACGTCTCAAGCAATGATGTCTGGCATTTTTTTGCAGGACTCGATCTCTCTCGACCACGACTATTAGGAAAGATTGTCGAGGAGATGGAACTGGGCCCACTAAGACGAGAAGGAAGATACAGTAGAGGGATGAACGTGTTCCCCATGGGCCGAGCGCTTGAAGTCGACAAGAAGAAATGGCAATACTATGGTTCTCAGGGACGCTGCTTTGATTATTCTGGTGCGACAATAGGGATAGATGAAAAAGGGCTTGTCTATCCTTGCGTGATACAAGTCCCAGGCACTGAGCTTGGCGACGCGAGAGAAGAGAAGATCTCAAAGATAGTCAAAAATGGAAGACGGCGAGAGCCATTCAAGACACTGACCTCAAGAGATGGTGCGAGAAGACTCGCCTGGAGAGCCGGCATGACCAACAAAGAGATGCAGAAGAACCCATTATATACCAAAGGCAGTAGGTGCGGCTTATGTCTTCATCTGTTCTCTGAAGGAATGGTAAAAACCAACAAATAGTTTTAATAATGACCTTCCAGATTTCTCAGGACATGCCATTCCCAGTCACACACATACTCTTGCCCATGCTCATTGTAGAGACATATCGCAGATACTTTGCCAAGAAGAAGTTCTCAAAGTGGTATGTATTTTTCGCAGGATTCCTTGGAGGGGCGCCGGATTTCGATTTCTTCTATGCCTGGCTGATGACTGGGACTTTTGACCTGAGTTATCATAGGACAATCACGCATTCATTATTGATACCGATAATACTTGTCGCTGTGGGTCTTGTGATATACTCACTGCATGAAAAGAAAGTGCTGAAGTACGAAGGGTGGCGCGTGAGCTATATGCTTATATTCACTGGCAGCATAGGTCTTGCGTTGCACACAATAGGAGATGGGTTTGATGGTCTGACACAGCTGTTCTATCCTTTTGCGTGGACCACTGAGTTGCCGAATCTCGTAATAGATAAGTACAGGGCAGCAATATTGGACGGTGCGTTGCTGTTCATATGGATATTATACGATCCAGATCTGCTTCAGGACCTGCTGAGAATTCTAAGATTGAAGCGTTAGCTGATATCTGAAAGATAGATTAGAAAAAAATACCCGGTGGTTGCTTAGATTCAGGGGGAGTTAGAATAAAAAGCAACCGCGGGCAGGAGCAGAGATAGCGTAACTATCTCTATCTGAGTGGATATTGAGCTTCTATATAAATGTTTCGCTTTTGTTGTCACTATTAAGTGACTACATTAAGGCTGATACTTACAATGTAAGTATGATTGGACCTATTTATAAATAAATGGTGTAAAAATGACGAAAAATAAAGAAAAAAATATGTAAAAAATTAAGCTCCAAACATCATGAACAGAGGCACAAAGACCAATGCCACAATGCTCATCAGCTTTATCAGGATGTTCAGAGAAGGCCCTGCAGTGTCCTTGAATGGGTCACCAACAGTGTCTCCAACGACAGCTGCCTTGTGGGCATCACTGCCCTTGCCTCCGAGCTTTCCCATCTCGATGTATTTCTTGGCATTATCCCAAGCACCGCCAGCATTGGACATGAAGATCGCCATGGCAATACCTGAAGCAAGAGATCCTGCAAGGAGGCCTCCAAGAGCCTCAACACCAAGCACGATACCGACAACAACAGGCGACAGCACCGCAAGGATGCCTGGAACTATCATCCTCTTGAGAGCGCCCTGGGTTGCGATGTCAACACACCTGGCATAATCCGCCTTTGCCTTACCCTTCATCAATCCCTTGATTGTCCTGAACTGCCTTCTGACTTCCTTTATCATGTCAAACGCAGCCTCGCCCACAGCCTTCATCGCCATGGAACTGAACAAGTAAGGGAGGAAACCGCCGATCAGAAGACCGATGATCACCTTAGGCTTCAGAAGAGATATCACCTCAAGACCTGCTGTTGTTGCGAAAGTCGCGAACAGTGCAAGTGCAGTCAGTGCAGCAGAGCCGATAGCGAAACCCTTTCCGATAGCAGCAGTCGTGTTGCCGAGAGAGTCAAGGGCATCTGTCCTCTTTCTCACAGCAGACCCGAGACCTGCCATCTCAGTTATCCCACCTGCGTTATCTGCCACAGGACCATACGCGTCGATCGCAAGGCTGATG
>JAUVBP010000099.1 GCA_030591125.1 Candidatus Woesearchaeota archaeon
AAGCTTGATTCAGTTGTTATACGCCCTTAGCTGGATGTGGACTATGCCCCTGTCAGATTCTTTCTCTTCTTCAGGAGGCATCCTACGATACCTGTCAGGACCATCTATATCTATCCTGGGCTGCTCACGCGGGTGCTCTTCCTGCCGGCGCTTACGCTCCTCATCCCACTCTATTATGGCAGGATCAAGTATCTCGTAGCATCTAGAACTGTTCATGTTGACATATCCCCTCATAACACCCACCTATAGCGAAAAAACTACGAATCTCCAGAAATAATATGGTAAATCGGATATATAAAGGTTCGGATTACATTTGTCAATAAACCGCAAGATAAGATCATGTTCGGTTTAGGACACTTGGCAATTCCGTGCGGTTTATTGAGCACACAAATTCCACACATAGAATAATCCTGCTGGTGGAATTTTTAGCTTTAGTACATAGTCAGCTTGGGAAACAGTATAGAAATAGATGTCCCCTTACCCACTTTGGACTTCACATCTATCTTTGCGTCATGGAGATCGACAATACCTCTTACAATAGAAAGCCCGAGACCGAACCCTCCCTTGGTGCGGGTCATGAGATCCTCAACCTGATAGAACTGGTCAAACAGTTTCTCTATCTTGTCCTGATCTATGCCCTTGCCATCATCGATGAGGCAGAACTCCCAATTCTTCGCATGCATCTTTGCAGATACCCTGATCGTCCCTTTCGGCTCAGTGAACTTTATCGCGTTATTGAAAAGATTGATGAATACCTGCTTCATCTTGGCAGGGTCTGCCACGTCAAAGAACCTCTGAGGGATGTCTATCACAGTCTTTATCTTCTGCTTACGCGCCATGTTGATGTAGAGCCTGTCATTGACAAGCTTGCGGAGGTCGAACTCAGACAGCTCAAGCTTTGCCTTCTTCGACCTTAACCTCGACAGCTCAAGGAGATCAGTTATCAGACCATCAAGCCTATCTATCTCTTCGCCTACAACAGACAGTGCATCCTTCTGCTTCGGCCGCACCGACCCAAGCTTTCCGTCACGCAGAAGACTGGAGTACAGCTTCATTGAAGTGAGCGGCGTCTTGAGCTCGTGCGACACTGTAGAGATGAACTCATCCTTCATCTTGGATACTTCCTTCTCCTGAGCATAGAGCTGCTCAGACCTCTTCAGCCTGTCCTGCAATGTAGCCTTATCGACAAGCTTCAGGTATATCACCTGTGTGAAGAGCAAGATAGATACAAACGGGAACGGCTGGCCTGCGACTGCAAGAGAACGGTTCATGTTATCATACAGGATTATGTTGAACAATTCTATCACCGGCGTTATGGTGTAGACTATGAATGCCACGACGATATTCGCCTCATACTTCAGATCATACTTCGAGTTCACAAGTATGTACCCAGCATAGTACAGCAGTATCACGACCTCTGCGACATTCACACTCGTGTTTGTCCAGAAATCCTGCAGAGACCCACCTGCCAGATCGATTATCGAGAGCGTGAATATGCAGAAGACAAAGCTCACCCCTGCCAACAGCAGGAAGTGATCCGCCATGAACCTCCTTGCGTTGAGCTTCTTCTGCCTGAGTATGGGATAGATGAAAGCGTTCGCCACAAGGAACAGTGCAAAGATCTCAAAGAAATTATCTGCCAACGCCAACATCGCAAAGCTGGCAGGCGCATCAGTGAACACGAAGTTCGCCATGAAATACACTGCAATTATCTTATTCAACACCAACGCAGAGAAAGCGATTATCAGGAAACGCAGCTCACGCTTACGGTTGCGCGTCCATTCTGACACGATCATGTATGTCACTATCGTGAAGAATATCAGCTCTATCGTAGTCTTAAGGAGTTCACCTTCGGTAGTCCCTAAGAAATTGAAGAATCCGTGCAGCAGTATGGTAAAGGTCATGACAATAAGTCCCTCACAGCTTTCAACAACTGTTCAGGCTCAAATGGTTTTGTGAGGTACGCATCTGTGCCTACCATCACCCCTTTTTCTTTATCCAACTGCTGATTCAATGCAGTCACCATGATTATCTTGATCTCTTTCAAAGAATCATCCTGGCGCATGCTGAAACACACATCATAACCGCCCCTGTTAGGGAGCATCAGGTCAAGAACTACAAGGTCAGGATTGACCTTCTTGATGAGGTCCAGGCCAGACTCGCCATCAAAAGCGACAGAGACGTCAAACTCATCACCAAGGATGAGCTTCTGCGCATTAGCGATATTAACCTCATCCTCTACAATGACTACTCGCTTCTTTTTGGCCATAAGAACACCCCTATGGGCTGTTGAGTAGGAGGGTATATTTAAAGTTTGCTTTGGTTGGTTTTTAATGAGGGAGAATCATTATAAAGCAGCACAGAACCCTTTTTTAGGGGGTTAAAATGGAAATAATAGGGGTCAGCCACGCTCGTAAAGAGATAAGCGAAGTAGTGGCAGGATATATTGATTGCAAACATCCGAATCTTGAGAGCATACTTATTGAGTTATCTCCTGAGTATAAGCAATTTGAGGGTAATGGTGATGATTTCTTCCGCCCCATGGCAGATTATTTTGAATCAAAAGGGGTCCGAGTGATACCTGGTGACCGCAAACGCTGGGATGTGATGGGCCTTTCAGGAGAGGAAGCAGTTGATATGTATCACAATAATCCTCTCAAATTTGTCGCTTTGGAAACAGTCTCAATATACCTGGGACTTCTGAATGGAAAACTTTTCAAAGATAGAGATGAAGATATGGATGCGCTGTGTAAACAGGAAAAACCTGATGTAGTAGTTGTCGGAGGAAGCCATGCGAAATATATCAAAGAACATAACCCAGAATCCATGTTCGTCTACTTCACTGAAAAAGAGCAGATAATCGGAAAGATAGTCAATGCAGGGACATACCGCGCTTCTGATATGCGAGTCTATGTAGGAATTGATTCTCCGAAGATAAGAAGGCAACAGATCCGCAACTCAATAACCAGTTTAGCGGGAGGAGGCGTAGTTGCTGCAGCAGTATCGTTAGACTTGCCTGCATTGGTAGCATATCCTGCTGCATGGGTCGGACTGCATGCTTGTCTCAGTAACTTCGGAAACATAATTGAATATGTGAAGACCATCAGAAGAGAACAAAAAAACAGGACAAAGATTTAAAAACCCCTGTCCCGAATGATAGTTGATGGCAGCCGGAAAGCGGACAAGCAAGTTGATCAAGGGAAAGAGATTCTTACAGCATTACCTATTCCTGCTGTGGCCATCACTGCGCAGCTACCTGCATGCGTACAAGAGCGTGAGGCATAAGCACAAAGGAAAGAAAGAGAAAATAGTGATAATAGAAGAGTGAAAGATGAAGAGGGCGTTCATAATACATGGATGGGATGGACATCCTGAAGAGTGTTGGTTCCCCTGGCTCAAGAAAGAGCTTGAATCAAAAGGATTTACTGTTTCTGTACCTGCAATGCCAAACACTGAAGAGCCTGACATCGAGGCATGGGTCGGGAATCTGACAGCACAAGTGAAAGAAGCAGATCAGGACACTTTCTTTGTAGGGCATTCGATCGGATGCCAGACAATACTCAGATACCTTGAAAGACTTGCCCCAGACATCAAAGTCGGCGGCATTTTCTTCGTCGCTGGATGGGTAACCCTGACTCCTGCAGCACTTGAAGAGGACGGTGCTGAAGAGGTGGCAAGACCGTGGCTTGATACCCCTATCAACTTAGAGAAAGCCAGGAGCCACACAAGTAACATTGTCGCAATATTCTCTGACAATGACCCATTCGTCCCACTTGACGATGCAAAGATATTCGAAGAGAAGCTTGGCGCAAAGATAATAATAGAAAAAGGATTATACCATATCAATGGGGAAGCAGGAGTGACAGAGCTCCCATCAATCCTGGAATCATTCTGATGCAGTTCAGACCATCTCTGCCTTTACAATCTTGACTTCTTCAACAGGCCTGTCACCAGACCCTGTCTTTACCTTGCCCATCTTCTTGACAATATCCATGCCTTCCACAACTTTTGCAAAGACAGGATGCTTGTCATCCAGGAAGCTATTGTCCACAAGGTTGATGAAGAACTGGCTGCCACCTGTGTTAGGCCCTGCGTTGGCCATCGACAATGTGCCTGGCTCGTTCCTGTTATGGTCAGTGAACTCATCCTTTATCTTGTAACCAGGACCGCCTGTACCTGTACCTGTAGGGTCACCACCCTGTATCATGAAGCCTGCGATTATGCGATGGAATATCACTCCATCATAGAACCCTTCGCCGACCAGCTTCTCAAAATTCCCTGCAGTGATGGGCATGTCATCGTAAAGCTCTAGCACGATGTCTCCCATGTTAGTCTCAAGCCTGACTCTCTTAGTATTGTCTCCCATATTGATCACCATCCATATTATCAGCACAGCCAGAATAGCTGCAAGAAGTATTGTTCTTGTGTTTACATATCTGTGAAAAGTTTTCTTTTTCATGGAGTGTCCTCAGAAGTTTTGATATATAAAGGTATTTGTACGTATACGGTCTCACATCGATTAAGAAATATTTATAAAGGCCTGAAGGCAGAGTAGACAGATATCATGTTTAACCAAAAAAGGTGATAAGATGGCAAAAAAGAGAGTTGTAAAGAAGAAGGTCAGATCCCGACCTAAAGCGAAAGCCAAACCAAAGTCAAAAGCAAGATTTTCAGTCAAGAGAGCGGTTTCTAAAGTGAAGAAAGCTGAGAAGAAAGCCCTAGCAAAGGTAAAGAAAGGCGAGAAGGCAGCAGCAGCTAAGTTCAAGGCATATGAGAAGAAAGCTGCAGCAGAGATGAAGAAAGCGAAAGCCGCATTCATGAAACAGGAGAAGAAGGTCAAGGAGTTTACCAAGAAGAATCCTGAGAAAGCACTCGCAATCGCTGCAGGCATCGGAGCGGCTATCGGCGCAGTGGCAATCGCAGCAGCAAGGATAAAAAGGAAGTAATTCCTACATCCTGAGGTCTGACGATGGCAAACAAGGTAATGCGGAAAGTATCAAAGAAGACGACAGGCCATGCTGTAGACAATGTGACAGACTACATAGACATCATGTCACAGAT
>JAUVBP010000034.1 GCA_030591125.1 Candidatus Woesearchaeota archaeon
AGCCGGATCGTCTCCTGAAGACTCCCCCACTGCGTAGGCTTACCTGTTGTCTCAGGGCGCACCCAAAGCTCTACTCCTTCATCCTGTAGTGTCTTGACAATCTTCTTGAACTCTCCTTTCACCCTATCATATACTTTCGAATGATCCTGCCCGAGGAAATATGCTGCATGGAATGTGATTGAATACGCGCCTGCTGCGCTTGCCACTCTTGCAGTATCCAACACTCGCTTGACACTGGCCTGCTGTTTCTCTTTCTCGACAGCATTCAGATTGACATAATAAGGTCCGTGCGCAGTGAGCACCACATCCGCCTTTCTGGCTGCCTCTCCGACCTGTACAGCAAGCTCCTTGCTCATCCGGACGCCCCTTACAAACTCAAGTTCCATGCATTCCAGGCCCAGCTTCCGCACAACACCCACTCCGACAAGGCTGCCCCTATCTTTAGAGCATACCGGCGTACCTGCTGTCCCGAATCTCAGTGTAGATATCTTCATGAGCCCCACAACACATAAAATATAACAATATCAAGACTGCAACAAGATCAATAATCAATACCTTTCCTGATAGGGATGTGCTTCGGACGTTTCTTGTCTTTGATGACAGTCACAAAGTCTGCGATACCCATCAGCTTCCGGGGAGCTTTTTTCCCTGTGATATAGATATCAATATCCGGGGGTACCTGCTTCAACATTGCCACCACCTCATCAACACCAACAAGACCTAGTGCCACTGCAGGGTTGAGATCATCCAATATCAGGAGGTGCGGCTTCACTTTCTCAAGCATCTCTGCCTTGGTGAATCCTAATGCCTGATTGGCCATATCTTTATCTTCTTGGGTGATCCGTCCGGGGTCAAAATGGCCTTCCTTTCCGAATTGATATATATGATATCGGCTACCGAGCTTCTCTCCCAATCGTAACTGGAGTTTCCACTCGCCAAGATCCTTGTTGGCCTTCAGGAACTGGACAATCGCAATTCTTCTGCCCTGGCCAAGCGATCGTAACGCCACTCCCAATGCAGCAGTGGTCTTGCCCCCACCATCTCCTGTATAGATATGTATATGACCTCTTTTCATAATCCCTTTTTAAATCACTAAGATTTAAATATCTTTTGCTGTTTTTTGAGATTATACCTAAGGAGGGCGTATGATGACAGACCCAGTATACCTCAAAGACAGCTACAGGAAAGAGTTTGAGTCGACAGTCACAAAAGTCGACGGAAAGGACATAGTTCTAGATAAGACAATATTCTACCCCACAAGCGGAGGCCAGCCTGGTGACATCGGAGCAATTGTTGTGGATGGCAAGGAGTACCGTATCCTTGCTACAAAAAAAGCAGGACAGGATATAATACATGAGGTGGATAGTGAAGGTATCAGGATAGGGGACCAGGCGACTGCACTCATAGACTGGTCAAGACGTTACATGCTCATGCGGTATCACACTGCCTGCCACATACTGTCCACAGTGGTTGAGAAAGACACAGGATCATTGATAACCGGGAACCAGATCGCTGAAGACAAGAGCAGGATAGACTTCAACATGGAGAACTTCGACAGGGACAAGATACAGGAGTACGAGAAGAAGACCAATGATATGATTGCAGAAAACCTTGACGTCGAGACTAGATTCTTGCCTAAAGATGAAGCATTCCAGATACCTGGCATAAGCAAACTGAAGAATGTACTCCCACCATCTGTGGAGAATATCAGGATTGTCGGGATAGGTAACATCGATATCCAGGCCTGCGGCGGCACACATGTGCGCAATACCGAAGAGATTGGCCCTATAGAGATTATCAAGATAGATAACAAGGGCAAGAATAACAGAAGGATATATTTCAGGCTGAAAGATTGAGTATTCTTTGATTAAGAAAGCAGTTATGGATACAACTACCTCTGGAACTCTTCCAAACGAAAGAGATAATTATCTATCCCTTCGCGTATGGCCATGCGCACTGCGATGTTCTTGAAAGGTTTCTTGATATAAGCATGCGGGACAGAAGGGTCTTCCAGATTAGGCATGAGATCATGGTCTGCGCTTACCAATATCCTCTCTGCGCAAGGGTGCAATCTCCTGACCTCGCTGAGGAATCGCTCACCATCCATATTAAGCATGTTATAATCTGACACTACGACGGCAAGATCCTGCAGGGTCTTGATGAGATCTACAGCAAATAAAGAATCAGTAGATTGCAGCACCTTGTAATCCTCATGCTGGAGTGCCGCAGCATACAACTGAAGGAGCAACGCATCATCATCTACCATGACCAGCTTGAGCTGCCTGCCCTGCTTAAGATATGTAGATATGGCTTCCTCTATCATCTTCATTTACCCCTCACCACACTTTTTTAGAAAAAATAAACATCAAAAATATATTAAAATATTACCTTATCCCATGTGCCTTGTTGAAGAGGTACCTCTCGACACCATCCCCCACCACTCCCCTAAAATCCTGAGGCTCATATGGTTTTCGCATATAATGGTGTGCAAGCCCATCTTTCTCTGCAAATGTCTGGAGCATCTTATAGTTACCGCTCATGAGCAGCCTTACAGCATGAGGCTGCATTTCTCTCACAAACTTAAGCAGATCATCTCCACAGATATTAGGCATCTGCAGGTCAGTTACGACCATTGCTATATTCTTTTCAGCAGAGATCGCATCCACAGCCTCAGTCGGGTCATCAAAAGTCAGTATCCCATATTGAGCGCCACCGAGATTTCGCTCATGTGCGCGTAGCAGGATCTCATCATCATCCACTATGACAACATACAATCCGCTCAAAGTCTTCTCAACATCCATATCTTCTAACATCTTCTCTCACCTGTTATGATTACTGTTTTATGTTCAGCAATTGCTGAATCTTATTGTAGAACACCGCTTTTTGGAAAAAAGTTAAAAATAAAAAAGTTAAAAACCATAAAAATCTGCAAAAAGCAGATTTTTAGGGTGCAAAAACTTTCACTCAAATTTTTGTGCATAAAAATATTTTAAGATACCGGTTCACTCAGCAGCCTTCTCTCCTGTATCCGCGACAGGAAGCGGTCTGACCACACCTATCGGCACAACGCCTGCTTCAAACTCAAGCTTTGCTATCTCAAGAGGGTTGTACTGCAGCTCTTCGAGCCGTTTCTTGCTTATCTTGACAAGATAAGGTGCACCCATAGAGATCTGAAGTGCCCTGCTCCCGAGTATCCTTGCCTTCTCGTACTTTGTGAACTTTTTCAGGTCTTTTTCAGTCTGCTTCTTAGCCTTTGCCATCATTCTCTCCTCAAAGCTTGCTCCTAAGTTCCTTGGTCCTCTGCTTGGCGAGCTCTATCATCTTGAGTGTCTCTTCAACAGTGATGGCGCTGTCGCCACCTTTCTGGAGAGAACAGATGTTGTCGTTCTCAAGCACAGTTATGGTCAATCTTGCATCGTATACCTTTCCCTCATCAGAAGTAGGGTCTAGAAGCAGATGATCGCCATACTTGAACACAGTTACCGTGACTGGTGACTTGCTTATAGGTAGCTTCTCAGTTGTCTTGTTCTTGTAGTCAAGAGCTCCGGTCTCTGCATCATATGCAGGGAACACTGCATCCTGCATTGCAGCAAGTGCTGCAAGCGCTACTGCGTCAAACATATTTCCTGCATCATTGAGCGTGCAGACATCTACAACGATCATCCATGCTGCTTCGCCTTTCTTTATACAGAGCTTCTTGGTGTCGATAGACTTGCTCTCCCTTATGCCCCTGTCAGTTATCCTTGCCAGTTCCACAGCATATATGCTAGGAGGACCAAGCTCGAACTCAGGGCTTGAAAGAGAAGTCAGCTCGACATTGATCATCATGCTTCCGTCCTCTGGAGAATCAGAGTATGGTTTTATGACTTCCATCTTGACTCCAGAGATGACTTCAGTATCGCCTATCTTGACCCTTGCTGAGCCTTCTGCATTCTTTGATATCCCTTTCTCGACTGTCACTTCACGATAGTCTGTAGGTGCCCTGCCATCAAGCCTTAGATTCTTTGAGAGCAGTTTCAACATTTCGTTTTTAAGATCTTCATACATTATTAATCACCATCACTCCTGTTTCACTTCGAACTTGGCCTTGAGCGCAGATTTCATGACATCATATATCTGGTCCATCGCACCCTTGATAAGTTCCATGGCTTTGCCGAGCTCTTCGGATGATATTTCACCATCCATCTGTAGCAGGGTAAGCTCCTTTGAGTTATGCAGCATTGCCATAGGGATATCAACACCATTCTCGTGTGAATCCTCATTATACTCAAGGTCAAGGAGTAGTTTATCCTCTACCTTACCTGCAGATATCGCGCAGACGAGATCCTTCATAGGGATCCCTGCATCCGCAAGTGCGATAGATGCTGCACAGATCGCTGCGCATCTTGTTCCTGCATCGGTCTGTGGGAGTTCCACAAAGACATCTACGACTGAATTATTGAAGTCACTGATATCTATTGCAGGTCTCAGTGCCCTTTCCATCACAGCTGAGATCTCTTTTCCTCGCCTTGATGTTCCTGGCCTGACCCTGTCTCCTGCACTTGAGAATGGCATCATTGTATAATGGCACCTGAGCACACCTGCCTCGGCGCTCTGCTTGAACCGTGGGAACATCTCCCTCGGGCCATAGACCGCTGCGTATGCTTCGGTATTCCCTATCTTGAACCAGCCTGAACCGGTCGCTCGTTTTATCACTCCCGCCTTGGCGGACATGGGCCTTATCTCTTCAAAGCCTCTTCCATCGAATCGTTTTTCGTAAGCCATTATGATCACCGTATATGTTTACGCGCTCAATTTTATCCCATCTTTGTTTGCTTCAAGATATGCCTTGATAGCATCCGTAAGTCCTGGGATATGCGCTTCTCGTTCTATCTTCTTTATTGTCTCTACAGCAAGAAGTTCCTTTTCTGGCTCTTCTCCACTTATCCAGACCACACCATTCTGTCCTACGAGTACCCTGCAGTTGGTGTACTGCTTTATCATCGATACCATGGATCCCTGCTTTCCGATTATCCTTGGGACCTTGTTGGCATTGACATTCAGTATCCTTCCACCGGTCAGCTTCCTGAGACCTGGACCTTTCATCGTAAGGTCTACCAGGTTCTGGCTTGTGACCTGTGTTATCTTGACCATCATATATTCTCCGATAGTGAAGTACTTCCGCAGGTCTGCTCCTCGTGCTATGAACTCTGAGGATGCATCCTTCAGGTTCAGGACTGCTGAGTAAGCAGAATTTGTATCTACTCGCCATCCCGTCATCAGTATGTCTGTGACAGGACCTATTATAGTATCGCCCGCTTTAGGATGATAAGCTCCTGATAACGGTACAAGCTTGATCACTTTTCCTTCGACATTGACCAAGCCTAATCTTGAGGCAATAATGCCTTCGCCGTCTCTATAAGTCCCGAAGCTCGGCAGGAAATCCATCCCTGTTGCGAGTGTCTCTCCTGGAACGACGACTTCTCTGTTCTTTACTTTTATTTCTCCCATTGTTCTCATTCCTCATATATTTCTATTCGTCTAGTATCATAAAAATCGGCCGAAAGCATCTGACAGTCCGATTTTTAAGATGCCAAAAATGTCTTTAGACATTTTTGTGCATGATCTCAGTGAGTCCTTTATTAAAAAGGCATCACTGGACTTCTCCGAGGGATTTTATCTCTACCCCTCCATGTGTCATGCTGTTCATCTTTCCCATGACCTCTTCCTGTAGGCCTGCAGGTACCTGTAACTTGACGACAAGACTGCCATCTGTCCCCCAGGTCTCTTGTTTTATACCACCCATCCTTTTCAATACACCATATGCCTGATGTGCATACTGTGGTGGAAGATGTATCTGCAGCAATATCTGCTCGATCTTCAGTGGAAGCAATGCCCTCAATGCCTTGACTACATCTCCGACCTGTTCCTCTGCGCTCTGGAACTCATCGACCTTGCATTTTGCCTGCTCGAAAGCGTTCTCTAACCTCACCAGAGGATGAGGCAGCTTGGTCTTGGGGTCCATTGCATTCCTGTGTATCATCGCTATTATCCGTCTCTTCTTCTCATCCCTGAGCTTCTCACGATACTCTGTGGTCAACTGTATCTCTCCCTCTTTCAGGATGATATCTGCCACTTTGAGCGGCTCAGATGAGTTGAATAATGATTTCATCTCGGTTTCAGAAGCGAACACACCTTTCTTTGCATCAAAAAATATCTGCTCTCCCTTGAGGACATCCTTGATATCGACGTCACCACCTTTCTTGTATGCTATAGCATTATCAGGATCGATGACGACCTCGAATGTATTTCCACCTTTACGTAGTTTCGCAAGGTTAAAGCTTACGCGCTCCTTGTCCATGCTTATTGGTCTTCCCTGGCTCATCTTGATTACCTTTTATCCACCTTTTTTATCCCTGATATCACTTTGACTTGAGTATCTTATCGAACTCTTTCCTGTCAACTTTCGTGAACTTGATATCTGCTGTCTTGATGTATGCTGCATCAAGCCGCTCTGCATTGAAACCATCATCAAGTACCTGTTTCAAGGCCTCGACACATAAGACCAGCCCATCATTGATAGTTATTGAAGGCTTGTACTTCTTATGCAGTATCTCTTCTATCCCCTCTTCACCTTCACCTATCACAACAGCATGGTACTGGAAGAATATTCCTGTAGGGTCTGTCTCAAAGAGCTTAGGACCATCTGAATCTATCCCTGCAATAAGCAGTGAGACTCCGAACGGCCGCAGTCCGCCAGACTGGGTGCATAATTGTTTCAGATCACACACGCCTTTGACCACACTGAGCACATCTATTGCAGAATCATATGTGACTCTATGCTGTTGGGCCTTGACCTGTGACCTCTCTATCAACACTCTTGCATCAGATATTATGCCTGATGCAGTCGAACAGATATGGTCATCTATCTGGAATATCTTCTCTATTGCTTCCGTGACTACCAGAGGATCGACTATCCTCTTGTCAGTCACCAGTAGGATACCATCTGAGCATACTAGCCCTATCGCTGTGGATCCCTGCTTGACAGTCTTCTTTGCGTATTCTACCTGGAGTAGCCTTCCATCTGGGCTGAACATGGTGATTGCACGATCGTAACCCATCATCTGATGATTTATTGAGTCCATTTTAGTTTTAGCACCTCTCGCTCTTTATAGTTTAATTGTGATTTGAATATCATCTGAATATCATATAAGCAATATTACGCTGCGAGGTAACAAAAACTCACTGATCGGAGATACCCCCTGCGTGCATACCTGGGCTTTTCGCTTCGCCTTCATCGTGAGTTTTTGGAACCAAAATTTCGAACTGAAGTACGGGGCTATGCCCCAACAAAAGTTTGACGAAATTTTATGTATTTACCCTCCACTTTCTTTATCATTCCACTGGCACCTACAGACCGGACTATGACATTCTGTCCATCTATCTGATCGATCAGAGCAAGTGTTGTTCTGAGCTTATCAAGTGATTTATTGTTCACCCTTATCAACCCCCTCTGTCTTTCGATGTTGTACTTATCATTCAATATGATGATTCCGGCTTCTGAACAGCCCAGTTCTCCCAGGAACTCTAGTGCTTTCTTTGAGATCGCAGAAGATACCGTCTTAGAATCCTTTATCGGGCGTTCTGAGATGAGTTCAAACGCCAAATAACGCTTCCTTTCCCTTAAACAGGGCAATAGAGGTTTTATCCTATTTTTAATTGTTTTTCACCTATATCTCACATTAATCAATCGAGAAATATCATAGGTGCTTATTTCTCTTCTCTCTCTCTGCGTCAGACTAGAAACTAGTGATTTATAAAGATATGGTTTTTAATCATGAACCCACATAATACTGAAGAAATAAGCAGTTTTACCGTCTTGCAGGAGGTCTTCCAGCACTACTTCCAGAGCTGCCTCGATTGTCTCTTCCACCATAAGAACTACGAGGGCCGCCTCTGAATGAGCCTCTAGGACCGCCTGAAAAGGTCTTTTTACGCGCTTTAGGCCTGAGCTCATCACCAAGCACCTTAAGTCTGACCGCATATCCTGCCAACACATTTCTGAGTTTCTTTGATCTTATCTCTGCAAGGTCCTTCAATGCTAACTTATTCTTGTTGAAATCTTTTGAGAATTTATCAGGATATAGCTTCACAAGCTTTCTAGCGGTTCTCTTGACCATATCAGTCTTTATTCGTCCCATGAATCTTGCGGAACAGCTGGTATTATATAAAGATTGCTGAAACTCTGGAAAACTTGAGTTACTACTTAAGAATGGTAATGAAGTGCGGGAAGACCAATAAGAGAAAGGTGAAAATTTACGGGTTTAAACGGAAACAACAGGCAAAATAGCAGAAAAACAACGTGAAACTACAGATACTCAAACAAAACAATCACGACATCTCTTGTTTTCCGGAACATATCCGAAGAAAGTGCTAAAGCATATCCTGAAACAATCCTTAATCGGCACAATAAATCTTAAATACCTCTTTTCTTTTTTCTGGAACAACGTTTCTGGAATTGAATTCTGAAAAGGATCTTTCCACCCAAAAAGAGTTGTTACCTATGCCAAAAAGAGTCCAATCCCCAAGTTCAATCAATACATTCAAGCAATGTCCTAGAAAATACTTCTATCAATACATCCTAAAATACCCTACAAAAGAGAACATCCATTGTGTACGCGGGAACATAGTCCACGAAGCGCTGGAGAAGTTCTTTGATATCTCTGTTGATTCTCTTGAAAGTGAGACTTACAAAAAAGTACTATCAAGTCATCTGAAAGATCAGTTTGATGGTGCCTGGAAAAAAGCATCAAAACGCCTGCAGAGGGTAGGTCTTCCTGAAGATAAACTGACTTTCTACTACCTTGATAGTACTCAGATGCTTGCGAACTGGCTTAACTATTTTTTTGATGGTATTGAAAAAGGTGTATCTGAAGGGTTGGATCTTCAGGCAGCATTCAAGAAGATTGCTCCTTTCGAGATAGAGCGACAGTACAAGGATCCTGAACTGATGGTAAGAGGTTTTATCGACGTGATCCATAAGGATGGAGACACGATTACGCTAGTAGATTACAAGACATCAAAAGCAGATGAATGGAAAAAAGAGTATATACTTCAACTAGGGATTTATGCCGTACTCTATGAGAAAGAGCATGGAAAATATCCTGAAAAGGTTGCTCTTTGGCTTCTGAAACATGGATACAGGGAGCTAGGCGTGACACCTAAGATGGTGAAAGACGCATTGTTTGAGATTGAGCAGATTCACTTTGCTACAGAGTCAGACAGCATAGGAGATTTTCGTAAGAAGGAGTCAGGTCTATGCAAATGGTCAACTGGCCAATGTGATTTCTACGATATATGCAGGAGAGATAGGTGAACAGGGGGAGACAGGTTGAGCACAATAGATTTTGACAAGGTTAAGGAAGAGGTCAAGCAGACTCTTGAGAGTGCTAAAGGCAGCCACGATTGGGACCATACTAGACGGGTCCACAAGTTATGCAGGCATATAGGCCAGAAAGAAGACGCTGACATGGAAGTGCTTGAGCTTGCAGCGATACTCCATGATATAGGCAGGCCTGAACAGGACAGGTCAAACGGTAAGATATGTCATGCCG
>JAUVBP010000084.1 GCA_030591125.1 Candidatus Woesearchaeota archaeon
CATCTGGGACATGCCCTGATGGTGAGAAGTGTTGCGTCGGCGTATGAAGCTGATCCAAATGTTTTCTTTCTTTTCTTCTAGAAAGGCTCAAGGGATGAGCATCAAAGTCATTATCGTTGCAGTGTTAGCACTAATAGTGATGATAGTCCTCATAATGATAATGACAGGTAAGACAAAGATTTTCAGTAAGGTTTCAGTCAGCTGTGAACAAAAGGGAATGGGTGCGCATTGTATAGCGGAAGGAGGGTCTTGTGAAGGCCCGATACATAAGTTAGGGACGGATTGCAAAAGCCAGAATGATCATACTCCCTGGTGCTGTGTACCGATAGGCTGAGATCTGGAGGAAGTATCATGATAAAATCAAAAAAAGGAATGGAAACATTACAAGTTGTAGTGGCTGCAGCAATACTCATCGCAATACTCCTTATCGGGTTCTATTTCCTGAATAAAGGTGCAAAGGCTGCAAGCGGAGCGACAGAATGCGTGAATGAATGCTCTGCCAAATACTCAGACAATAAATGCCAGGATGAGGATTATCCTATAAAATCATATCAGTCATGCGAAGTAGATGACAAGAAAGGACGCTGTTGCGTTGAATCCCCTGTATAGGAGGTCATGATCATGGAAAATAAACCAGTGAATAAGAAAGCACAAGGGATGAGCATAAAAGTAGTGATCATAGCAGTCCTTGCATTGATAGTGATGATAGTCCTCGTGATGATATTCACAGGGAAGATCAAGGTATTCAGCAGCGGAGCATCGGACACTTCTGATCAATTCACCGGCAACAAATGTGAGTTGCCTGGAACGAACAATGAGTGTATGTCGTATGCAGATGATTGCGATGGCTCGTACACCTCTCGAACTTACGATGATTGTGAAGCTAAGGGGTATGACGGCTGTTGTTTCATGTGATTGACACAAGCCAGGTCTGACCCAAATCATACTATTATCAACTGAGTGTCGCAAATGTCCTCTAAGAAAGCCCAGATGAATAAACCCATGGGAGTAGTCGTAGGGATAGTAATACTTCTTGCATTAGCAATAGTTGTGTACCTGGCATTCATCAAGCCTTCAGGAAAAACCGCAGGAGACCTTTTCGGCAGCATGGGGTCATGCGCAGATCCCCTGGTCGGCGAGGATGGTGTCTGCAGTTGTGTGTTTGAGGGAGGAATCTGCCCAGGGACTTCTGAAGGCCAGCTCAATAGGAACTGTCCAGCAAAGGCATGTGACCCTACTGATGGTGAAGCGTTTGCCAAGCAATCAATAAAATCACAGCAGGAGTTCGATGAGAGAGTGAAGAAGATTGAAAAAGATCTCAAGAGCAAGCTCGGGCCGGACCAGAAGCGCATGCTTGAACCTGACCATTTTGGACTTTGTTGTGTCGGGGCAGAGATGCCTGAGTGAAAATGATACACAAAATTTTTCAGAAATTCTGGTCTCAAAAACTCGCGGATTCTAAGGAGAGTAAAGCTAATGTATCTACGTCTAAGATGGTCTCCAGCAGTGAGGTATTGTTCAGTTCTAAGAAAGGCATAGTGGGCATGAGCCTTCAACAGACCATAGGGCTTATCCTTGCCATCATGTTCATCATATTGTCTGTCGTAGTGATAATGGGTCTCATCAATGTCTTCACTGCAGGCCCTGATGAAGGGAGCACTGCCCGCTTCAATGAGATATTTGATGCTGTCGAGCTGATGCTCAGCGACGCAAATACCAATCTGAGTGAATCCTGTAAGATAAAGAACATGTACATCCATCCTGGTTTTGCCATCGTAGGTTTCAACAAGAAAGGCATGCCTAATGAGGCAGGTGAGTATGGCAAGGAGGGTGATGAGAACTATGGGTTTGTGGAAGAGCATTGTCCTCCAGATCCCCCCAATCTACTGCGGAATTATATGTGGGATGATATCTATAAACCTAAGAGCTGTCTTGACAGGGGATGCCTCTGTCTCTGTCCTGCGAGTGGAGACGTAGACGGTGATGATTGTAAGGATTCGGGGGCGCAATGCAGACGCCTCAATGCAGGATTCCAGAATTTCATAATGACAAACCCTGAGAAGAACAACATGAAGATAGATCTTGTGATATACGGTGAGTCTTGTTTGGGTTCAAATTTAAATGTCATACCGGGTTATGTCATCAAACTACACACAAAGACCATGATTGAGGTCAACCCTATACTTGATATAAAAGTATTTCAGAAGGATTATGCAGGCATCCTTGAATGCAAAGATCTGATCACGAAGCTCAGGAAGCCAGCAGTTGCAGTACCTAAGCCTGCAGACAACAAGCCAAAACCTGAAGAGGATACATTAAACAAAGCTGTAAAAGAGCATGGTGGCATCACACCAGGCACTCTCACACCCCAATAATATCACAGTTTCTACAAAAAGGTTTATAAACGACAATTCTCTATGGTACACCAATGGGTTTTGTTTCAAAAAGAGGTAGATTAGTCAGCAGTAGGTCCGTCCCTTTTAGAGGAAAGAAGGGAGACGTAATGAATGAATTCTATTTTATCCTATTCCAGCTGATGCTTGTCCTGCTTGTGCTTGTGGCACTCATACAATACGTCAACCTCACAGCATCAGGATTGAAGTTCGAGAAAAGATTCACATCTATGGACCTGGCCCTTCTTGCAACTACAGTGCAGTATGTGCCAGGGACATTGAAACACATCTATACGCCCATGGCGTTTGAAGCATTGATCGACCTTGAGCACATAAACAATACAGTATACATAAATCAGAAAGATAGCGATCTCCCTTCAATAGTGTTCTGGTTCCTCTCAGACATAAACCGGGACCCTATCGATGATCGCCCAATAAGACTGACAGGAACAAGAGCGAGTGAGGGAGGCATATTCAGTGATGGTGAGATAACGCCACCATACATAACATATTACCGCACTGGACGTAAAATAGCATTTGACCATACAGAGATAAGCCCGTTCCATAAGAACTGTCCTGTGTTCAACACTTCTGCAGACCTGAACTCAAAGACGATCACGATATCCAAAGTGTTCAGTGACCCAAAGGATGAACGCAATGTTTCACATCCTGTGAACAAGATCGCTCAGCATATAGCGGCAAGACATCGGAATCTGTTCAAGATCACCAAGAGCCCTGATAAATCTGAATCTGACCTCATAATATATGTGGGAGACTCAGGAGAGAGCAGGGGGCCTGGAAGCCTTGTCATGTTCATACCTATAGACGAAAATACCCTGCTGTCACGTAAGTTGGCATGTATCCTGATCAATGACCTGCTCACTGATGAGAGCTATATATTATTTTCACAGATAATGCCGATATACACAGAACATCTTGATAAGGAAAGCCCTCTCAATGTATTGAAGACAAAAGCAGGCCAAGCGACAGTCTTCTGGGATATATCAGGATTCACTGCTGAAGAGTTTGATTATACAATCACAGCAGATGCTTTTGCTACTGCAATCCTCAGGTATCATGGTGCTGAGAAGCTGAATATCAGATCTGAAAAGACCATGAGTACAGAGGCAGAGTAAGGCAGGATTAAGTCGCAATAAAATGAGACATGTGATGATGAGCTACAATAAAGGAATGAGCAGGAAAGGGATACTTTCTTTTAATTTCATGTCCATGATACCAAGGATACTATTCTTGGTCATAATGCTCACAGTGGTCATCGTACTGGTTGAGCTCTACATGAACCAGAAGTTCAATACTGAGGACCTGCGTGCAGAGATAATCCTGAATGGATTCATATATGCCACGGGAGGAATAAACTATTATGATGCTGTGACTGGCCGCACATACCCTGAGATAATAGACCTGGTGCAGATGAATGCTACAGAACTTGAGGATTCATTCTTCTTCAAAGACAATAATGTGATTGCAGCAAAGATCTATGTATCACACCTTCCCAATGATGCAACTTCCCCTCTGAAAGAGTTATACTACAACAAGGAGTGGTACGACAGCTGGGAACCTATTGTGAGGCTCAAGATAGGTGGTATAGGGGGTGTTGCAGAGTACAAGAGGACCCTTCCGACCATATACAGGAAAGAGGGCGGGACGTTCAAGTCAGGATATGTTACATATCAGGTGGTGCAGCCAAAATGAAATCAGATGACAACAAATCATATTTATCAGCATATTTACTATCATATTTACCCATATTGAAACAAAACCCAGGAGTGCCGGCACAGGACAATATCCTGTGCTGGCATATACTAAAAGCAGGAAATAATGAACTTTATTTCCTGCTTTTGTATATACAAAAGCAATTGATCAGTTCGAAAATTAATTGTTTTTAGTATATTCCTTTTCATAGGATACCAACATAAGATGTAAACGTAGATTGTCAATACCATGGACATCAGAAAAAACCGGAAGAACAGAAAGATGCGACGGATGAACAAGAAGGCATTCATAAGCGATTCGATAGTAGACATATGGGCAATAATCCTCTTCGCACTTGTAGTCCTGACATTTGCAATACTGTTCAAATTCGATGCTGACGCGCGTGAGATGGCAATAAAGGACAGGAAAGACGTGACTTATGGAAATTACTTTGCCCAGGTGTTCCTCAGGAAACCTATGTTGGCAGGTAATGAGCAGATGACCATGGCAGAGCTCATAGCGTTTTATGATTACAACCAGACACAAGAGAAACAGAAGAGCCTGATCCAAGATGCCAAAGACCTGCATAAATTCCTGTTCTACGGTGTCAGAAATCCTCTGTGGGATGCCCTTGAGCCAACTATAGACCAGTTCACAGAATGGAGCTTTGATGAAGACCGTTGTTGGGTTTTCTCTATAAAAGGGAATGGCTTTGAGTATGCAAAGTTCGGAGATTGCCCTGCATTGTCTACTGCATTCTCGATAGCCCTTGCGCTGGAACAGTACCAAGTACCTAAAGAAACATTCGTCACCTATATAGCCTCGGTCGATCCGAGACAGAAACCTATAGAGATCTACTCAATCTATGATCTCCAAAGGCTTGTAGAACTCTATGCTCCCGATTCATATACTGATATGTCTGATTGGGAGAAGACACTTGAAACGTACTTGTGTGTGACATTTCCCCGTATCCCCCTATGTTAATATTCATCCACTGAAAAATGAGACGCGGATTATTCCACAAGAAGAGCAAGAAGGCAATGGTCTTCAACATCATGATAGTCTTATTTACGATAATGATACTCACTTATGCATACATCCGGCTCACAGAAAAGATGGACAGGGTCGCGTTGGAGATAGGCGAGAACCAGATGGCCATCATAACGGACGTACAGGAAGGAGAGAAGGCATTGATATTCCTTGACTTTGCTGCCAAGCTGGCCTTGTATCAGGCAGCATATGATCTCCAATCATCCGGCGGTTTTTCAGGCACATCGTCCTGCGGGACATATTATGATTTCAACATGTGGAATGACAATTCAGAGACTGATTGTTCGATAAATGAGAGCACTGCAAGAGATGCATTGCAGATGCTGTTCTCATCAAGCCTCAAATCCCGGGTCGCTGCGTATCCTACTGCAGATTTCATAGAGAGCACATCTGCAGCAACACTCGCTCGCGGTCAGGCTGTC
>JAUVBP010000185.1 GCA_030591125.1 Candidatus Woesearchaeota archaeon
CATTACGGCTGTTGTTCTTGTAAATGTCAGAAGAGGTCCATGCCCGAGGTGCTTCCCGGGGATACAGTGGGTCTCCCATTATTGCAGCTGTCAGGAATGAGCTCATCAGGCTCTTCCAATGGAATGATATGCTCCCAGCGCTCAGCGGCGGTGCCTTGATATTGATTCCCCTGTTCGGAAAATCAAAATAGAGTGAAGGATGAGAAGGCTCCAGCTCAGAGCAGGCAGTCTTTGGGTGTCCGTAACCGAAATCAAACAGTTCATCACAGGTCTCTTTCCAGCCGGTGTAGTAATATGTCAGGTTGTCCTCGTCAGGATCGTAAAGTACATCTACATCATGAGACCCGACCTTGCGTGGAGAAGGGTTCGGACCGATCACTATAGTATCATTCTCCATCTTCACATAATCATAATCGCTCATGTTGTTGTATGAGCTTATGAAATCAAGAACAGGATAGCGGTTCTGCCTGATGAATCTGTATACATAGTTCTTGCCATTGAGCTGGGATGCCTTGTCCTCTATCTTGACCACATCATCCCATACCCCTGCTGCCTTCATCGGCGTATAGATGCTTATGTTCATGAAAGTGTCCCAGAGATCAAAGCTCCTGAACTCCTCTCTGAGATCAAAATCCAGTATGTACGAATCATACATGCTCAGGAATGATGCAAGCTCTACGATCCTCTTCAGCCTTATGCGGACCCTTGTGTGGAAATCCCCTATCGTGTATAGCGGTTCACGACCCCCTACCCTCAGTTCAAGGGGGATGAAAGCGTCGACGTAGATATCTGAAATCCCCAGCCGGACGGTGACGTTAGGGTCTCCTATCGCTGTGACATTGTATCCTGTAATCTCACGTATCGCCGTCCAGTTAGTACAGTCATCCAGCTTGCTCTGGATGTACTGTTCCATCTGCCATTGGCTCGAAAGCACATCACCATATATGTTGTTCATGCATATCGGGCCGGTTATCGCCGTCGGGCTGTATCCATATTTTGTGAATGCAAAAGGAGAATTTGCTCCGCGTGTATCACAGAGCTTCCTCAATACCGGCTCGCCGAACCTGCCCCACCCCTGAAAATTAAGGACTGGTGACTGCAGGTTGTGCAATTCACCTCCAGGATAACCTGGGGGAAAAGGATAATCAGTGCCATTGACGAGGAAAGGCGATTCGATGCCGTATCTTACGCGATGGCTCAGTGGCAGGAACTTGGTAGGTTCAGGAGCAGTGCCTCCCTGGCTCATGTATATGTCTCCGCCCTGCTGTCCTATGATCATGATCGCTTCTTCGCTTATGTTTTCCAGGCATGTCTCTACGTATACCGGGATCGCTCCGGTCTTAAGGAGATCAGTCATCAGTTTCTCTGTCGGTCCTTTGAAGTCCTCTTCAAGAGATCTCTGTGCTGCGTACTGCATGAATGCGAACATGCCTATCAGAAATATGCCTATCAGCATGAATATCGTGAGCTGTGCCTGTCTCCCTAAAAATAATCCCTGTTTCACCATCTTTTTTCTATCTTTTCCTGTCCATATGCTGTTTTATCTGTTCTATCTCATCATTGATGTTGTGGATCGTAGACGTGTCTTTACCTTCTGCTTTACGTATCATTCTTTCCTGTCCAGGTTCAATCCCTTTATTGATCCTATAGGTCTGTATCTTCTGTAGGCTCTTCTCGTTCACCCTGCGCCTGAACACAAAGAAAAGGACACTTACCATCACAGTCATCGCGATACCCATGCTGATCAATAGCATGGCAGTACTGTCGAATACAGATGCATCTGCAATAGGTGCGGGCTGTTCGGTCACTGCAGGTCTCTCTTCCTGAGCAGGTGATCCTGGGGCGGCAGTCGGCCTTGTCTCCTGGATGATCTGCCCAGTCACCGGTGTCTCTTCCTTCACCTCTCTTGACACGCTGCCCGGCGGCAGCACAGGTATCGGTGCAGGTCTCGCATACAGCCTGAATCTCAATGTTGCCTTGAACTTCTCGACACTGATAAGCTCTACTGTCAAGTCCCTTATACCATCCTTGTCCACATCGATGCTCATCGCCTTATCGAACGTGGTAAGCGTGTAGAAATAATCATTCATCAACAGGAGCACATCAGCCATCCCTATGCTTGATATCTGAACATCATATACTCCTGAATCTATGATGACCTGAGCATAAGTGCTCGTGCTCATCGTGATCTCCTGACCTTCAACAGTCGGCACTATCGTCGCCTGGGCAGATACTGTCGAGCTTCCGCCCCCACCTCCGGTAGTCAGTACAGTGACCAGAAGTTCTATGACTCCTGAGTGCCTCAGTCCAGATACCTTGTACCTGGTCCCGTTCAGCTCGCAGGTGTAGTTGCCATTGGTGCCTGGACATGAGATATAATACTCATCGGTCCCGCTGCAGTCACTGCTTATGTTGGAGATAGAATCTATATCTGCATCCTTTATGCATAATGTAGATATTGAAGTGTCTATGTTGTCTATGTATACTGTCTTGTTGCCTGTCCCGAGATCAAGCCCTTTCACGAGCAGATATCCTCTGACGCTGTCATCCTGCCTGTCTATCGTGAAATTGCTCAGGTTGAGCAGAGCGCCAGAGAAATCATACTCGAACTCAAGTATGGGATCATCATCATTCTTGAAGCTGACATTCAGGACGCCAGAGAATTCCTTCCCCAGGTCTGTCGAGTCATTCACTTCCACAGAGATATTCTCGAATGTCGTGTTGACATGGCTCTTGTTGCCTAATAGCGGGTCGCTGATGTCAATCACACCATCATCATCATCGTCAGGATCATCCTTGTCAGGAATACCGTCATGGTCGAGGTCGTTGAGGACTGTGAAGTATACTGTTGTGCTGTTGGAATTGTCAGATACATCTACCGCGTCAATCATTATGCTGTGGTTCCCTATAGTCAGATTCTTAAATGCCGCACTGGCAGTCATGCAATTGTCGCATAGGTGCGTTGCAGCTTCACTATCAAGAGTGTAGTTGATGGTCGCGTCCTCATCGGTCGTGATATTCAATGAGAAATTATACCCTACTTCACTCCCCGGACTTGATATGGTCATGACTGGGCCGTTCCTGTCGATGTTTATCAGGTAAGGGAAACTCCTTTCAGCCAGGAGGGTCACTTCCCGTCCAGCTATATCATATACTGTGAAGTTATAGTCGAATGTGGAACCGTGCACGC
>JAUVBP010000210.1 GCA_030591125.1 Candidatus Woesearchaeota archaeon
GACCTGGGACGCAGGTTCTATGATCCTGACATCCCGCTTGATGTGCGGATGTCATGGGGTCCAGGGAAAGGCGGGGAGGATGCCATGACTGTATTGATGTGCCAGTATTTTGGCCCTACGGATAGTGAACGTTTCGGTGTAACTGCTGCCAAGAATAAAGTCTATGATGATCAGATTGCATTATACCGGAGGATACTTGATGTCACTGCTGAGCAGGGTGTTGATCCGAAAGAGATCATCAGGCTGTTTGCTGCTTATTCTGCTACAAAGAAAGATTGTGCTGTGTGAGTGTTGACCTGTTCACATCTCTTCCGGTGCCTTTATCCCAAGAAGATGCAATCCATTGGCAAGCACCTGCCTGACGCAATCACACAGGAATAGCCTTGCCTTTACAAGCTTTTCATCCTCTGCTTTGAGCACAGGGCATGAATTGTAGAATGTGCTGAACAGCTGTCCGAGGTCAAGAAGGTGTCGTGTTATGATCGATGGTCTGTAATGCTCTGCCGCAGCTGCCACCGCATCAGGAAAATCCTGTATCTTCTTTATCACTTCTTTCTCGACATCATCTTTCAGCAGGCCAAAATCCACATCCGCACCTACAGGTTTTCCATATTTTCGGAATATTGAACATATGCGTGCATGCGCATACTGCACATAAGGTCCAGTCTCGCCTTCGAATGAGATGCTCTGCTCTTTGTGGAATGTCATGTCCTTGATAGAATCTGTCGCAAGCAGGTAGAACTTCAATGCGCCGATTCCGATCACCATGGACCTGTCATGTATCTCCTGTTCCTCAAGATCATCATACCGTCTGGTTATCTCGTCACGGGCAAGCTCCTGCATCTCGAGCATCATGTCATCCGCATCGACCACAGTCCCTTCACGGCTCTTCATCTTGCCCTCAGGCAATAATACCATGCCGTAAGAGAAATGGTAGCAACCGTCAGCGAAATCATGGCCGAGCTTCTTGAGCAGTGTGAACAGCACTTTGAAATGGTAATTCTGTTCTGACGCCACGACATAGACTGACTTGTCATACTTGAAATCATCATGTTTCATCTGCGCGAGGTAGAGGTCCTGTGTCACGTACACGCTTGTCCCATCCGCACGCATGAGGACTTTCTCTCCCAGCCCTTCATCTTCCAGATCTACAACCACAGCACCATCATCGCGTCTTGAGAACACCCCTTTTTTCAGGCCAGCCATAACAACCTCTTTGCCTTTCATGTATGTGTTGCTCTCGTAGTATACCTTGTTGAATGCAGGCAGGCCGAATGTCTTGTATGTCTCTTCAAAGCCGTCAAATGCCCAGGTGTTCATCTTCTCCCAGAGTGCCCTTACTTCCTTGTCACCTGCTTCCCACTTCAGCAACATCTCCTGCGCTTCTCCTGTCAGGGACGCATCCTCTTTCTCTTTTAAATTATACATCACATAGTAGTCCCCTACAAAGTGGTCGCTCTTCCTGCCTTCGGATCCAGGAGTCTTGCCATCTCCCCATCTCTGGTAGGCGAGCATACTTTTACAGATGTGTATCCCTCGGTCATTGTTCAGGTTGGCCCTGCTCAGGCCATAACCCTGGCTGGCGATGATGTTTGCCATGCTCTCACCGAGTGCCATGTTCCTGAGATGGCCCAGGTGCAGTGGCTTGTTGGTATTGGGTGAGGGGAACTCTATGACCACGCGCTGGTTCTTGCCTGCACTTGATGTGCCGTACTTGTCCTTCTTTTCAGCCACCTCTTTGAGTGTCTGCTCTGCGAGCTTCGACTTATTGACAAAGAGATTCAGGTAAGGGCCGTTGCTCTGGACTTCTGATATTATGTCATCAGTGCCTATCTTGCCTTTCAGATATTCTGCTATCTGCTGGGGTGATTTCTTGAGTCTCTTGGAGAATGTGAAACAGGGGAATGCATAATCTCCCATCTTCGGGTCTGGAGGGACCTCAAGCGAACTCTCATCAACCCCTTCCGAACCTAGCTCATCGACAATCTTCTCGATTATGTGGAGCTTGAATCCATCCATCTTATCTTTTCCTGACTGCTCTTCTCTTCCGCTTAGGTCTTGCCCTGCTCTTCTCTCCAGCAGGTGCGTTCTTGAATTTCCTGGTGAGATGCTTTGTGAATCGTATGATGTGGCTTTCCTTGATCGGATCGAGAGCGATCCCTTGTCTCTCTGCCAGCATATGTATGTCTTTGCGTATGCTTGTGAGTATGCCTCTTGTGAAGATGTATTCTCTCCATCTGAAGTACAGCAGAAGGAGATATATGCCGAAAACTCCTCCGACAAAGACCTTTATGGTGGTTACGAACTCTCCTACAGGTCCGAGAATAGGGAATATGGTCGCGTTAAGGTCTACCAATCGATCACCTCTTTAACGTTTCCAGTGCTTGTTCATTTATTAATCTATCTGCTTATAGTATGTGCATAGCTCTTAGCACATATAGTGCCAGCACCCCTGCCTAGCGAGCTTACGGCTAAAGTATTAGTGAATATCGCAGTTGTCTCAAATCTTGATTTGAGGCCAGCGCCTACGGGGAAAGCGTGGGCAAAACAAGGCGGTAACTGAATCGTCAGCGAGCGCAGTGGTGCTGGTACTATGTTCTGAAATAAGCTATGTATATACTACTTACAGTATATATTTTCGCAGTCCAATCCCTGCACACAGAAAAATGATGATAAAAAAAAGATATAAAATATATTAAAGATTTCAGAACGTTTCTTCGTCCTCTTCTTCTTCAGTCGC
>JAUVBP010000121.1 GCA_030591125.1 Candidatus Woesearchaeota archaeon
ACAGATAATATCCTTCCTTCCAGAGGTACAGTGCACCGAATCAAATGTCATAAGGGCAAGCTGTTTTGATATATACAAGATGATAGGCCTATCACAGATATCCCAGGATCCTAAAGGGCATAACCTGTACACCCGTGAGTTCGGGACGACCACGATAAAGCTTGTAAAGCTCTATCCGCGCGGTGGCAATTGGGTATTGTATGATAATCCCCGTGAAGATTTCACGTCAGCTCCGGTAACTAATGTACCTATAATGCTATATAATGCTACTGGAGACAAATATTATTTCGGAGTGCTGCAGATAACAACATATTCATGATCATCATATACTCATGATCATCAGAGCATAAAAAATGAACATCAGGAAATCAAGACATCCTAAAAATAAGAGAGCCCAGATGGAGATAATGGGCCTGGTCATAGTAGTGATACTCCTGATAATAGGCGTCCTTTTCGCATTGAAGTTTGTCGTCCTGAAAGAACCCCCTGATACCCGACAGAGTTTCACGCGGACACAATTAGCTTCAAACATGGGTCTTGCATTGATGTCCTCAAGCACTGAGAACTGCAGAGGGACCGCCATCAAAGACCTGTTGATAGACTGTGCAGAATGGCCTGAAAATGGGGGCACGATAACCTGTGATGATGGTCGCAAGTCCTGTGAATACATAAATGCGACAATCGACTACATATTCAATGCAACATTGAACACGTGGAATGTCAAATATTATTTTGTTGCAGGGACCACAAGAAACCTGGAGGATCAGATAGTGAATGTCCACAATAAAGGGTGTTCAGCAGAGAATCCCGGTCCAGGAGAATCCGAATCGTTCTTCCTGCCCACCAGTAGAGGGCTCTTGACGCTTAAGATATTCATATGTGAGTAAATAATATGATTAAATAATATGTAAGTAACATGATGTGTAAGTAACTGATATGTAAGTAAATGATGTGTAATCCAATAATATGTGCGTGAATAGGATGGTCTGGTGATCATATGCAGAACAAGAAAGCACAGATGTCGACAGGGATGAAGATATTAATATCTATAGTGCTCATAATCTTCTTCATATTCTTCGGCATAGCCATATACAATAATGTGATAAAAGAAATGTTGGGGAGTGGGTGAGTTGAAGCGCGTACTCTGTTCCCGAAAAGGAGATTTCAATGTACTTCTGGCCCTGATAGGGACGGTAATAGTCGGCTTCTTCTTGATCATAATAGGATACAAGATTGTGATGGGTGCGGAAGATATGAGCAATGATGAGAGGTGCCGACTCAGCATATTCGCTGCAGATAAGGCATCGGCCCTGAGAAGAGAAAGCGTAGAGTCTGTCTCTGTTGTCCCTACAATCGACTGCAAAACCAAAGAGATCATAATAGAGCCTGAAGATGTCAAGCGTGGAGGTCGAGGGAGGATCGATGATGATCTTGTGAAAGGCAAGTTTGCAATAGCATTACGAGACTGCTGGAATATGGTAGGTGCAGGCAAGCTCAATCCATTCCAATATGCCTGGCCAAGGACAGACATGACGTTCTGCATGACCTGTGCCACGATAAAGTTCAGCGACGATTTCCTTGAGGACGCAAACTGGGATCCGATAGAATTTGATTTTCCTGATGAATACACCAGTGATTCTGATGATTTCAGTAATTGGGATGATCTTGAGGCCGCCACAGCCGGAGCTCCTGCATACGACGGAGATTCATATAATCTTCATGGGCTTCAGTACTGGCTTGCGACCAGACGCATCCCGCATGCAGATGAGACGTTCTATGAATACATGTATGGCGGGAAGCCATCGATAGAAGAGCTCAAGAAGATGAAGACTTCCCCTGAGAGCTATCCTCTGGATAAGGAATACAGCATAATGTGGCGTTTTGTAAGGCTTGATGGAAAAGCGATCTTATTATCAACTATTTTTAGCCCTGCAGGTGGACTGATCGCTGGCTTGATGACTGGAGAACTACAAGAGGTATTTGACGGCAAGCGACCTTTTGGGAGGGTCTGGGTATATCAAGGGGTTTACATACTTCAAACGGACTGGCTCAGCGGAGAGATAACCTTCGGTGGTGGAGAGTCTGTAGACGCTTGTACGGTATTAGTAAACTGAAAACTTTATGGAAACATGCATGATGACGCGAAGACCATATTTTCAAAAGAAAGCACTTGGAGATTTCACCATGCCTCTGGTAGTCATTGTAGGGGTGGTGACGCTCATCCTTCTCATAATACTATTCAAACAGATAGCTGATGGGGCTGAGGCGCATGCTCTTGATTCAAGGTGCAAGGCGTCTGTCATGGCTTATGCCAAACTCAAGAACATGCCTATCGGAGATGTGAAAGGAGACTCTTCAGATATAGAGTGTCCTACAGATTTCGTGACCATAGAGAAGAGCACGCCCCTCTCTATGAGGCGTGACGTCGCGGACCTGATGTATGAATGTTGGAACAATTATGGTCAAGGGAAACTTAGGTTGTTCAGTGCAAGTGACAGGAAGTTCTGTGCGGTCTGTTCTGTATTCCAGTTTGAAGACAAATCAACCAAGCTGGATAGGTTTGTGAGCTTCCTGATGTCAGAGAGGATACCTGCAAGGCTTTCTGATGGGACGCGCCCGACATATCATGAGTATATATCCAAGGTACAGACGAGTCCTGATGTGGTAGATGCAACGAGACAGATCGATACGCAGTTCCTGTCCGGTTCTCAAAGGTATACTGTTCTGTTCACGTTCTACAAGCAGAGCTATTGGTCTAAAGTGAAAGGGACATTGGCAGGCGCTGCTGTGGGTGGGACCATAGGGGTTGCAACCTTCGCAGTAGCAGGAGTCATAACCTATTTCACTGCTGGTACGGGTGCGGTTGTAGCAGGAGTCATAGTCAAGGCAGGAATCACGACAGCGATTGTCGTAGGCACATCTGTCGGAGCGGCTGTCGGAGGAGTATCTGCTGATGGTGAAGTATTCACAGAAGGTGCGGATTGGGATGCGAGGCTTATAATGGTACCTTATTCAGTAGAGAGCCTGAAATCCCTTGGATGCGAGGAGCTCCCTGTGAGCATGCTCGATAAAAAATTCAGATAACTCTGGATAAATTTATATATTGATGAATGAGACATATTAGATCAAGATGAAG
Organism: Candidatus Woesearchaeota archaeon; assembly: GCA_030591125.1. Classification (GTDB taxonomy): domain Archaea; phylum Nanobdellota; class Nanobdellia; order Woesearchaeales; family UBA11576; genus JABMQF01. The sequence goes on from JAUVBP010000121.1 coordinate 3,137, forward strand.
TGGAAAAAAGCAGAAGGCGTGAATTGGTACTTGGTGGGTGCATTCATATTTGGAGCTTTGGTAGTCATCATAATGTTCATCCTCCGAAAGCAAGCCGGAGGGCAGGAAGGTATCGTATCAGCCATATTCAAACTGAAACCATAAAATGAAGCCCCGAGAAGTATTCATAGGTATGGTTGTCGTATTAGCTGCAGCTTTTGTATTCCTCACAATAATGAACAAAGGCAGAGCGTCAACAGAAGCGAGCATAGATTCGCTCATGCCTGATCTGACCTGCCCTAAAGTGGCGGAGATAGATGATTATATCTCACGTCTGCGTGTGTTCTCTGGATCCAAAGACAAGTACTATCTTGCAGAGCCTTCATACGCCATCGACATATTCAAGGAGTATCTTGCATGCAAGAATCCCCGGAAAGGGTCTCCGCGCTTTAACATGGCAGAACTCCAGAAATACAATGCAGAGATACTTGACTGCGCCAATGCAGCATATGTGAATTATCTCAAGGAGCTGGAACAGAAGCGTGACGAGTCTGAGAAATACTCCAAATCCGGCGATGCGGACATACAGGCAGGCGCAAGACAGGACCTGAAGTATTATACTGACCTACATAAGCAATTCCAGAAAGAGTACAAGACATTCAAACTCATATTCCCCGAGGCATTGAGCGGCAACAAGCTCTGTGACTATTCTGCTACAGGAAAGATAGAAGATATAGATGAAGATGTGATTGTAATGATTGAGGAAGAAGTGGTCGGCGATGATGATGAATTTGAGGTCCCTGAAGGTGTAAAGGAAGCTGAAGATGGAGGACTCTATACTGAGAACTTCGAGAGCTGCGAAGACTTCCCTGATGAAGAAGCTTGTTTTACCCTTGGAGATGTAGATGATATGGATTGCCTGCCTAAGTACACTGATGGCGACAAGAACAAGTATACGGGATGCGAGAGCTGCGGGTTTACCTTCTGTTTCAGAAAATCAGGATATGGAGATATAGATACATTCAAAGAGCTGTGGGAATCAGACCCTTGCGACTGCCTCAGGTATTGCGAAAAGGTGGAACAATGCAGCGATTACT
>JAUVBP010000180.1 GCA_030591125.1 Candidatus Woesearchaeota archaeon
AAAAGCACAACCACCAATTTTTGCAGTTACATCACCCTCTTTTAAAGATGCTTTTTGTCACAGACACTATCCATTTCCAATGCAATACAAGATGGATCAAGACCAGCACACCCATGATCAGACCACTCCAATCATGCAATAGCGAGATATTCCGTAAAGGTAGACTCTTGTAAGCAGATACGCCGATGATCTTGATCGCTCCCGGCAACTTCATCAGACCTGTGATGAAACAGGCAAAAAAAGATATTGCTAGACCGATATCGATCCCATAATTTAATTTTGTCCTATCCATGTAGTTCCCCTTGTTGTTTCATTTCTTGAGCTAAGGCATATTTTCAGATACTATACTGACTGGAACAGAAAGTAGAATAAAATGTTGGCACATACAGTTTTTTCATCACACGACACCTCTTATCTAGAGAAATAATGACCCTTGCTTAATAAATATTACCAATAAGATATCTGACCAGACCACTAGGCCCCGAACAGATAATACCTGAACGCGGTCATCGCCAGGAAAAGCTTATGGTCGACGAGGCTTCTACGCTGCTTGTCAGGACCCCGTGCTGCACTCCCTTCTTCTGCTATACGATGCATATCTCTTGTCCTTATCTGAAGGTCTACAGGAGTCTTGCCTCCTGCCAATATATCTGAAGGCAATCCTGCCAACGTCGCATGGATCGACTGATAATCATTAGGCTTAGGCTCGCTGATGTAATCCATGTATCTCCCGAAACTGAAGCGCTCCTCGAACCAGTCCTTCAGCTCATAACAGTCTTCAACAGTATTTGTCAAGAGACGGATACCGAACTTATCATATATCACATCACCCCCTGTGAGAAGAAGGTCAAGAGTCTCCTTACCGAGCTCTGTCTCAAGAGTACTCCTATTCTTATGGAGGACACGGATATGTTTGCCGTCATCAGGCTTGTGTCCTGAAAGCAAGTATGCTAATTTTTCTGTCGCACTCGCAGGCTCTTTGGTACGTATCCTTACAGAGGTCACTTTCGGGAGGTCTTGCCCTGAAGCGACGAGCTCCTCAAGATATGCGTCAGCATAGAAGTACTCTCGACCACTTGCATACAGCCCGCCATATTTCGTCTCGAAGTTACTCTTCTTGCTGCTTGCACAAGGTACGCAGTATATCACTTTCTGCTTCCTTTTTCTGCCACGTTTCTTGTATGCTCTGAAATGGGTCCTTTCAGGATCAAGTATGTGTGCAGCTGTAAAATGTATCTGTTCAGTGTATGACTTGTCTTTTCTGGGAAACTCAAACATGCCTGTTGCCTTATACTCACCACAGCTTTTACATACTAGTGCTGCCTGTCGGGCATAATGTATCTGTTCCGGTGCCTGGGCCATGAACAAGGATTTCACAGAACGGAGTAGGAAACGGAGATTGACCTGACCAAGATCCATGCTCTGGCGATAAGATTCAGAATTATCTCCATTGATCAGGTTTTTCACATCTAAGAACGGTGGCAGGCTATTGTGTTTGCCTATATAGACCAGGGCATTCCGGAGCGTATCATCAGGTATGTCTACGAGCAGCCCATCTGCCTGTCCGGTCTTCCGGTACAAAGGATGGAGCAAAAGCTCTTCATAGTACTGCACTACTTTAGGTATCATCCCTAACTGCTCATTCAATCGTTTTGGAAGGCCTGCTATTCTCATCTTTAAACTCTCTACAACACCACAAACAGCTCCTTTTCCGCCCAGAACACATAATAAGACGTAATATTGAGTTCTGAATACTGATTTATATAGCTTTCGCCAGCGTATTTGACCAAACAAGAACACACACCATAATGATCAATCGCCAGAGCCCATCTTCCAGATATCATCACCGACATGATGCAGGTTCAGCACCATCTTTCCCCTGTCCATCATGAGAATCTCATCTTTGGAAAAGAGTGTCTGACCTATCGCGATAGGCTTGAGGTTCTGCTCATCCACTATGGCAACGATATCATCCTGTTCAACATCTGTGTCAACCTCTACGATCCCTGGACGCATCATGTCTGCCCCCTTTGCTGCAAATGGCACCGCACCCATGTCGACAACGACTTTTTTCAGGAAGTTTTCCTGCAGCACCAATCTTAATGTAGGCAGCAGAAGATCCTCCTTATAGAATAGCACCATCTCATTATACCTTAAGACATATGTATCATCGATGACCGCGACCTTGTCCTCTTTGACGAAAAAATCCTCTATCCCGTACCTTTCCTGTATCTCTTTGTTAAGTTCCTTGACATCCCGTTTGCTCAGGCTAACTCTGCTCATAGTCATCTCACCAGTTCACAGACCTTCCGAAGGTCACTTATCTCATGGTCAACATACTCAAAATCCTTTCCAGCATAGATTTCAGACCAGCGGCCATGTTTCATCCAGACAGTCATCATCCCAAGCCGCTTGGCAAACTCCAGGTCGACCTGAGGCTTATCCCCTATCATGGCACATTCTTCACCATTGACCCCAAAAGTCCTGAAGATTTTCTTGTAGCACTTCATGTTAGGCTTATTGACGCCGACATCATTGCTTATGACCACAAGATCAAACATGCCTTGGAGACCCATCTTCTTTATCCGTGCAAGCTTGATGCTCTTCGGGCCATCTGAGTCTGTAAGAAGGATTAATCTATACTTTTTCCGTAAGCTGCGCAGGACACTGCAGGCGTGTGGAAGGAGCAGGGTCTTGTCCATCACGCTTTTCCAGTACAGTGATACCGCTGCATCGACATCTTTGCCTGTGGCACGCACCCCGACAATCCTGAAGTAATCCCTGAACCATCTACGACGGTCATAATTATCTGGACTTAAACCCATCCCTTTGAGAGAATACTTCATGTCGATATCACTGAGCAGCTCTACAGTGGTAGGTCCATATACCTGATGAGACCTGAACATCTCTTCAGCCACCTTATCCTGCGCATACTTTATAGGGCCACTGAGATCTGCAAGAGTATTATCAAGGTCAAATATCAGCACTTTGATCATGGGTTCAATCGTGACCTTCATGACCTGTTTCAGTTTTTGCATCTTTGATACCAGCTTTCTGTCGATGTGCTTTGCAGATTTAGACGCTCTCATACCGAATGTCCTTTCTGACTCAAAATCAGATGATCTAAGGACCAGCTCATCGCGTGAAGAGAATCCTTGACAGGCCTCAAATTCTATAGTATCAGACAATCTTCCCACAGTCAATATCATACGCATCTTCCTATACCCCTTAAGGACCCTACGCAATGAGGCAAGCGAGAAATCTGCACCCACTCCGATGATACAATCACCTTT
>JAUVBP010000045.1 GCA_030591125.1 Candidatus Woesearchaeota archaeon
CAGTAACACAAGCACCCAAATGGCATTCCTCAGGACATTCTTCCCTGGACGTGGTGATCTCACAATCAGTATTTCTCTCAGAAGTCACACGGACATTCCCTTCACAGAACTCCTTAGCATATGATTCGCAATAGGCTGTAGCCCCTCTACCAGGAGCCAAGACCTTGAACGCCTTGCCAGCACACTCGGTGCAAGCAGTGCCGCAACCGGCCAGAAAGACAAACGCGATGGAAACAGAAACAATCAGAAAAATGACGATCGATGTGTTCATATTCTTCATAGGGGGTCACCAATACTTTTTTAGTCAATAATACCCATAATAGTATTTAAAAGTTTTGTAGGTGCTCCGCATTTGATTGACTTCAATCAGGATTGAAGCCACAGATAATTATATATAAACTGGAGAGCATAAAGAATAACATGGTAAAAACAACGACGCAAAACCTCTCTGGCGTCCGGTTGGCGTTGAGTTTTCATCCATTAACAAAGGTGAACCCATGAAAAAATCGTTCCTCCTGGTATCTCTGAACGAGAACAAAGCAAAGAAGATTGCAGAAGTCATAAGCAACAAGACCTGCAGGAAGATGCTTGATTACCTTACGGATAAGAAGGACTCTACAGAATCCGAGATGGCCAAAGAGCTAAAGATACCTATATCTACAGTGCATTACAACATGAAGGCACTCCTGACCGCCAAACTGGTGAAGAGCGATGAGTACCACTACAGCAGCAAAGGCAAAGAGGTCAGCCATTACCGCCTGGCCAACCAGTATGTCATAATAGCCCCAGAGGGGGAGAAACAGGCAATACGGGAGAAGCTCAAATCAATCATACCTGCTGCGCTGATAATGGGTGCTGCAGCAGGGATCATCAAGATATTCTCAGGCACGTATAGTGTAGGCAATCTAGCTAACAAGGCGGCCGCACCTATGATGGAAACAACAGTCGCGAGCGGAGCAGCGGACAGCATGATGCGGGCAATGCCTGCGATGGCAGAAGATTCAGCAAGGGATATGGCGTATACTATGGGTGAAGCAGTGGAAGATGAAGCTGTTCAGGCAGTCGTAGAACATGCTCCTGAAGTCGTCATGAAAAGCCAGGAAGTGGTGAGCCAGGCTCCAGAGATAGCACTATGGTTCCTCATCGGCGCAGCAGCAGGTATCGCAGTCTATATTCTTGTGGATCATATCGTGAAGCGGATAAGAGACAGATAAAGAAAAAGGCAGTCTCAGGCGCTCTACAGCCATTTCTTAACTTTAATTCATCTCAAAGCCTACTCTGCGGTATAAATACATTCTATGCTTATGAGTATACATCAACAACCGAGGTGTATAATCATGAACAAGAAAATCAAATGGGTGCTGATTGCAGTGCTGATATTCACTGTAGTGTTTGCAATCGGATGTGCAAAAGTTACTCTGGAAGATGAGCACACAAAACAAAGCAGAATATACAGTACAGGAGTATCGGGTAATATAGAGCCGATGATGGCCAAGATGGCTGTCGAAGCAATTGATTACGCAGTCGAGGACTCTATGTATGACAGAGGCGCGCCATCATACGAGATGATACCGCCACATGAGAGGCATTACGGCTCAGGTGAAGACATAGAGATAGAGACGAAGATAATAAAGAATGCAAACCTCAGGATAGAGGTTGAAGACTACTTCTTATCATCGCAGAAGACAGAGGCGTATGCCAAGAAATATGGAGGATATGTCTCAAACTCGCAGACACATTCAGATCATGTCAACGAGCATAGCGGCACCATAGTGATCAGGGTCCCTGAGCTGCACTTCGATGCTGTGATGGCAGAGCTATCGCTACTGGGAGAGATAAAATCCAAGAGCACCAGTGGAGATGATGTCACAGAAGAATATATTGACCTACAGTCAAGGATCAACAACTCTCAAGCGCACGAAGAACGGCTTGTCGCAATGTATGACGAGGCAGAGAACGTCCATGAGATGATGACCGTCGAAAGGGAGCTTTCCAGGGTACGAGGAGATATAGAGCGGATGGAAGGACGGCTGAGATATATGGACAGCAAGGTCAAGATGTCGACAGTGACGGTCTATCTCTACGAGCCAAGGCCTGTGGTGAAGCAGTGGGGGATATGGACATCACTCAAGAATGCTTTGAACCATTCACTCGCGACACTACGCTGGATGATAGAGCTCATAGGATGGCTGATGCCGTTGATAGTGACCGGGGCAATCATCGGGCTGGTTGTGAAGCTGGTCAGGAGAAGAAGGTCTAAGCTGAAGAGAAGATAACGCAAGATAAAGCTTAAGTCTCTGCAAGGCCACGCCCTGATAGGGCATAAAGAAAATCTCGACATCCTAATGTCGGGATTTTCAAACATTGCAGATCAAAGGATCTGCAAGTAACCTCCCCTATGGGTGTGGTCTTGCGCATTTCCTTCTTGGAATATAAGGCTAAGTTTAAATAATCTTTTTCCATCTCTCTTCTTATGGCAAAAGCTATCATTGTCACAGGAACTCCTGGCACAGGTAAGACAACAGTAGCCATACGTCTTGCAAAGAAGACCGGATGGAAGTATATTGATGTCAATAAGTTCATCGCTAAAGAGAAATTGAGTGAAGGGTATGATCGTAAAAAGAAGTGTAAGATAGTCGATGAGACAAAACTCGGTAAAGCTCTTGCTAAACTCGTCAAGACATCGAAAGAGACTCTGATCATAGACTCGCACATGTCACACTACATGCCTGCCAAAAGTGTCAATCTGTGTATCGTCACCAAGTGCAACCTGAAGCTTCTCAAGAGACGCCTGAAAAGAAGAGGATATGCTGAAAACAAGATGAAAGACAACCTAGAATGTGAAATATTCGACACTTGCCTGATTGAGTCTCAGGAAGCAGGACATACTGTTGTCACCGTCGAGACTGACAAGAAAGTTGATTATGATAAGATAATGAAGAAAATAAAAAAATAGTTAAAAAAAATAAAAAAATCTTATTTCTCAAGTGCATCTGCACTGAAGACCATCGTCCTTGTGCCTCGGGCCTTTGCATCAGTACCTATCAGATACTTAGCACCAGACTGCTCAGCAGCTCCGACCATATCGGCATCTACAGACCCATCCATGACTATCGCGTAGACACCAGAGCTCAGGCTCTTCAATGTCGTAGTCAATTCAGGTATAGGCACTTTTCCCAAGATGCTGAGCTTAGGGTCAAGTATGTAAGCACCCTTTGTCCCTATCAGATCCTCAAGCATCTTCTTGAAAGACTTCTTCTCATTGTCGGAAAGCGATGGAGCAGGCCGTGCCCTTGACACCGGTGCCGCGCGTGGTGCGGCTCTCTGGAACGGAGTCCTCGGCTGTGCCGGAGGTCGTGATACTGGTCCTCGCGTGGAAACCGCTCCTCTCGCGGGAGCAACCACTCTCTGTGGAACCCTGTCCCTAGAGAAAGGAGGTCTTCCTGAAGGTCCTGGCCTTGGCATAGGCCTCTTGCCAGCGAAGTCAAGCTTTGCCTGTTCAGCAGTGACCCTAGCACGCAAACACTTGTGGATCTCCTTCTTTGTAAGCTCCTCGACTTCCTTGCCATCAGGAGCCTTTGTCACGAAATCAATCTCAGCCACCTGAAGCAATTCCTGGATGTTCAGGTCTCCACCACGGTCACCATCCACAAAAGCAGTTGTAGTCTTCTTTTTTGTAAGATGTATGATCGTCTGAGGAACTGAAGTCCCATTCATCGCTATTACATTCTTAAACCCATGCTTAAGCAATATGAGCACGTCAGCACGACCCTCAACTATTATGATATCTTCAGAGTCATCTATGGCGGGACCTGCAGGAAGCCTGTCCTTACCATACTCAACGACCTCCATCATCCTGACAGAATGCGCGACCTCGTCAGCAATCTCCTGGGAATCCGGAAGGACTGTATCGGTAAGCTGCTTTAGCAGTTCCTTAGCCCTATCCACTACATATGTACGCTTTGAGATACGCACATCTTCAATCTTGTTGACCCTGATCTTTGCATTACAAGGACCGATCCGCTGGATTATCTCCAGAGCCGCTGCGATTATTGCAGTCTCTGCCTTGTCAAGACTTGATGGTACGAGTATCGTTCCAGATGTCTTTCCTGCACGAGTGTCAGTATTGACCTCAATCCGGCCTATCCTGCCTGACCTCTGGAGCTCCCTAAGCTCAAGATCCTGACCAAGAAGCCCTTCTGTCTGACCGAATATCGCACCGATCACATCCGGACGTTCAACAACGCCCTCAATATCTATTGTAGCATGCACTATATATTTTGCTGAAACCTGACTTATTTTTGCCATTGCTCTCACCTTTGTGGTACTGGCACATCAGAATAAGACCTCACCATCAACTATATCATCCAATGCCTGTAACGGCAACTCGTGCAATAAGCACATACTGGTGCTCTTGTGCTGTTTCGCACAGACATCCAATGATATGGAACGGTATTTATAGACCACAGAACAAGACCAAACATCCATCATGATAAACTTCAAAAACAATACCAAAAAACATTTGATGAGTGTGAAAATGAATATAGTCTTACTCTTGTCCTGGTAGTCCAGTCAATCTGATATGCAGTTATTTTCTGATTTGCGCCTTAATGCGCTTTAATAATAATCAATTCACAAATATATCTTAACACAAATATATCTTTAAAAAAAGATTGTCGCCCGAAACACTAACTCCCAAGTTCCTAGCTTGATTTTCATCGTCAGCTCCGTTGAGTACTCTCGTGTCGGGCTGTATCGCGTAAGAGTGTCTTTAAATCATCGCTAGACGGTTAGTCAGGCTCTTAAAAGGACCCATTCACGCGATTGGCGTAATGAATATGATGGTATTGACGTATTTAAACCCTTGTTTTGGCTGTCAGAACAAAGCACGATTTAAGCACCCTATGGCGCTTCACACAGCTTTTATGAGATTTAAAAACCCTAGCAGGTCTACCGAAGCAGACCCGCTGGGGAAAAAGAGGTGATAATGATCGTGAATTGTGATTATAAAAAACCCAGCAAATACTTGCGTACTTGCCGGGAAAAGAGGTGTTTAGACAGCTTAACATGAATTTATGATCTATTTTTGATGTGCTAATACCCTTTATTTGTTACTTACTGGTGAGAACTAACTCCTATTTAAATCTTTCGTTTTTTCATCACTTTTCAGTGGTGAACTAGCCGTTTGGTGAGATAGGTATTTAAAGGGGCTTCAGTTCTCCCCATACATCAGTAATCACCTCCAAAACACGATCCGCACCAAAATGGGCAAAATAACACGAGAGAAGTTCAAGACCTGGGGAAATGTATTTGACAATTTTACCCTACGTAACCTGTTCAAGCTGAGTTCTCAAGGGCATTTCGAAGAGATGAAAAGCCCGATATCCATAGGAAAAGAAGCAAACGTATTCTCAGCAGAGACTGAAGACGGCAAGCTGATCGCTGTAAAGATATACCGGCTACAGAACTGTGACTTCAACAAGATGTATGATTACATCAAATACGATGCAAGATACGTCAACCTCAAAGCCAAGCGCCGAGAGATAATATTCTCATGGGCACAGCGCGAGTTCAGGAACATCCTCAAATCAAGAGAAGCAGGAGTGAGAGTACCATTACCCCTGCAATGCACACACAACATACTACTCATGGAATACATAGGAGATAAAGAGCCCGCGCCAAAACTCAAGGATGCTTATCCTGAAGATCCCAAGAAGTTCATGGACAAGACATTCGATTACATGAAAAAGATGTACAAGGCAGGACTGGTGCATGGAGACCTCTCAGAGTTCAACATACTGAACTGGAAAGATAAACCGGTGTTCATAGACATCTCGCAGGGGACAATCACAAGAAGCATAAACGCAGAAGAGCTATTAGTAAGAGATATAAAGAACATGTGCAGATTCGCAAAAAAGATGGGACTGGAATATGACAAAGAAGAAATAAAAAAAATGATAAAGGGATAACATGCCAGAAGATAAACCAAAACAGACCCAAGAGATCGAAGAAAATGATGCAGACATCATCGAAGGTGTCGAGTTCTCATACGAACTGAAAGTCCCTAAAGACCGGATCGCAGTGCTCATAGGTAAGGGTGGCGACGTGAAAAAAAAGATAGAAGAAGGGACCCACGCGCACATATTCATCGACTCTAAAGAAGGGGATATCAGGATAAGCGGAGACGACAGCCTCGGCCTGTTCAGTGCAAGAGAGATCATAAAAGCCATAGGTAGAGGTTTCAGCCCGGAGACTGCACTGCTCATACTCAAATCAGACTATGGGTTCGAGCTCCTTGCCATATCAGACTACGTAGGGAAATCCCAGAGGACTGCGAAACGTCTGAAATCAAGAGTGATAGGGACCGAAGGGAAGACAAGAAAACAGATAGAAGACGCGACAGAGACAAACATAAGCGTATATGGAAAAACAGTAGGCATAATAGGTGAAGCAGAACACGTCATGCTTGCACGAAGAGCCATAGAAAGCCTCCTTGCAGGAGCCACACACAGTTCAGTATACAAATGGCTCGAGAAAAAGAAGAAAGAGCTTGAGAGGAACAAGATACTCGGAGCCAGTAAGATAGAACTTAAAGAGGGATTTGAAAAAGGTGATTAGATGAGCCAACAGACACTTGGAGACACGGCAAAAGGGACGACAAAAGCACATCAGATGGCAACAAAGCAGCGTGAGATAAGCGTTGCAGAATTCTTCGCTAAAAATAGACATCTACTGGGATTTGATAATCCGAGAAAAGCACTACTCACTACGATCAAAGAAGCTGTCGATAATAGTCTGGACGCCTGTGAAGAAGCAAATATACTTCCAGAGATAAGTGTCGAAGTCATCGAGATGGGAAATGACAGGTTCAGGGTCATAGTAGAGGACAACGGCCCAGGTGTCGTCAAGAAACAAGTACCAAAAATATTCGCAAAACTTCTCTATGGAAGCAAGTTCCACAGGCTCAAGATGAGCAGAGGCCAGCAAGGGATAGGAATATCCGCTTCAGTGATGTACGGCCAGATGACAACAGGGAAACCTGCAAGGATAACTACAAGGATAGGTGCGAAATACACAGGATATTATTGTGAGCTGACAATAAACACGAAAGAAAACAAACCTGACATACTGAAAGAACAAGAGGTAGACTGGCACAAGGAACACGGGACAAGAATAGAGATAGACCTTGAGGCATCGTACCAGAAAGGAAGCCAGAGCATAGATGCATATCTCAAGCAGACTGCGATAGTGAACCCGCACTGCACAATAATATATACAAACCCGAAAGCAGAACAGATCATATTTCCCAGAGCTACAGACAAGCTTCCTGTAGAACCTAAAGAGATCAAGCCGCACCCGAAAGGTGTAGAGCTAGGACTTCTCATGAAGATGATGGCAGATACTGACGCAAGGACAATGCAGAGCTTCCTCTGTAATGACTTTTCAAGAGTGGGCTCAGGAGCTGCGAAAGAGATACTGCAGAAAGCAGCAATACTCCCAAACTTCAAACCGAATGGAGCCAACAGGGACCATGCAGAGAGAGTCCTCAAGGCAATCAATGAGACAAAGCTCATGAACCCTCCTACAGACTGTGTGACACCTATAGGTTCGGAACAGTTCGAGAAAGGGATGAAGAAAGAGATAAAGGCAGAGTTCTATGCTGTCACGACCCGTCCGCCGGCAGTGTATAGGGGAAACCCGTTCATCGTCGAGGCAGGGATAGCCTACGGAGGAGAACAGCCAGCAGACAAGGCAGGCAGGGTGCTTAGGTATGCAAACAGGGTCCCTTTACAGTACCAGCAGAGCGCATGTGCCATAACACAATCAATAATACAGACAAACTTCAGGAGCTACGGGCTTAGCCAGAGCAAAGGATCCTTGCCCATAGGACCTTGCACAATCGCAGTACACCTCGGATCAGTCTGGGTGCCGTTCACTTCAGAATCCAAGGAAGCGATCGCACAATATCCTGAGATCATGAAAGAGATAAAGCTCGCCATACAGGAATGTGGAAGGAAACTCGCAAGCTATGTGCTCAAGAAACAGAAGCTCAAGAACGAGATGAAGAAAAGGAGCCATATAGAGCAATACATCCCACACATAGGATCAGTACTCCAAGAGCTGCTGGGCTTAAGTCCAGGGCAGAAAGACGATGTCGAAGTCTCGATGGATGGTGTCATGCTTGGAGACATCTTCCTCGCCCGCTATCAGGTCGAGTCCACGCTCGACTCCAACCTCCTTTTCAACGCCTACGAGATCCGCGATCTCCTCGAGGGGGACCACGGATTCCTGTTCTTCTACCCCTACCAGGAGCGTCCGG
>JAUVBP010000200.1 GCA_030591125.1 Candidatus Woesearchaeota archaeon
ACGGTGACAAAGTAAGATTATATTGCAACAGGACAATATTGGATTCTGTCTCATATAAAAAAAGCAAGGAAGGGATGACAATAAGCCTAACAGAACAGGGATGGATAATAATAGACCCTACCCCCGGAAAAGAGAACAAAGAAAACATCAACTGCGACTATGAAATAAAAGTATACCCAAACGAATCGATAACAGAAGATATTTCATTCAAGGTAATCATAAAAAAACTATCAGGAAAGGAAGGGAATATTGAAATCAAGAGTTCAATCCTGGATGAGGATGGCGAATCTGTAAAAAATTACAAGGACAAGACGTTCCTGATAAAAAGGCAAAAGACACTATCCTACAATCCCAACCTAAAGCCCGGACCCTACATCATACAATCCTCCATAAACATATCTGGCTGCAATGACACATCAGGAAAAAACAACCACTATGAATCATTGATTTTCATCAAAGGAGAAAAATGCAGCAATACCACCACAATCATAAAAGAAAAATGCAACAGCACCATCATAAGAGAGAACTGTTCCGAAAATATTATAAATGAGACCAATAGAATAAGTTGCAAGGCATTTGAATCAGATGACTATAAAAAAAGAGGCTATGGCATCTACATACTTTGTCTTGTGCTTATAACAACAATAATCGCTGAAAAATGGGAGAAGAAGAACACCAGCTGAAGATTCTCATGGTCATAGAAGTACTAGGAAGTCCGAAAGAGCATGTAGAAAAAGCCATGAAAGAGATTATAGGAAAACTAGAAAGTGACAAAAGAGTAAAGCTTCTCAGCCATACTACATACGATGCAGAAGAACAGGAGCTCTCTGCAGACGACAAGGAACTTGTAAAAAAGACACCTGGAGCTGCACTGAAAGAGAATAAGCTCTGGTCGACTTTCACAGATATAGAGCTGCTGGTCCCGCTGAATATCATACCTAACCTCTGCTTCGACTACATGCCATCATCAATAGAGATACTTGAGCCGATAGAGATGAAGCTCAAGACAGTGGAACTGACAGACTTCTTCAGCGACATACAGGCTGCGCTCCATAAGTTCGACATGATGGTAAAGAACCTGAATGCCGAGAACACCCTGCTCAAGAGAGCACTTGCATCAAAAGACAGTTCCTACAAAATATCATACAAATGATTTCAGAATTCTAAATCTTTTCTCGCAACCTTCAGCAAGAGCTTCCTCTCTGCCCTTGCAACGACCTGCCTTATCTTTGAGACTGCATCAGGATTTGCAGATATGCTGTCGATGCCGGCCCTCACCAAAAACTCAGCCATCTCAGGCTTGCTTCCTGCCTGACCGCAGATGCTGGTCTCGACGCCGTACTCCTTGCACACCTTGATGGCATAAGCTATCTGCCTTATCACGGCAGGATGCATCTCATCATACCATTTCTGTACCTTTGCGCTATTCCTGTCGACAGCCAACGTAAACTGCGTGAGATCATTGGTTCCGAAGCTTATGAAATCTATCCCTTCTTCGCATATCTCCTTTATTATCTGCACAGCTGCAGGAGTCTCGATCATCACCCCAAAGTCTATGTTCTCCAGCGGCTCAAGCCCCATCTCCTTGAGTATCTCCTTTGCCTGCTTTATCTGCTCGACATGAGTGACCAATGGAAGCATCACCCCTATGTTTGTATACCCTGCATCATGTACCCTCTTGATTGCCTCGAACTCTGCCTTCACAAGCTCGGGGTCATCCAGACTTCTCCTTATGCTCCTCCATCCCATCATTGGATTATCCTCTTTAGGCTCGTCCTCTCCCCCTTTCATGCGCCTGAACTCATCTGTCGGGGCATCCAATGTCCTGTACCATACCGGCTTGCCCTGGAAAGCGCTAGCTATCTTCTGCATTCCGTTCACCAAATTCTGGACATACTCCTCTCTCCTGTTGTTGTCGATCAGATATTTGGGATGCTCCTTATTCCCTAGAATCATGAACTCAGCCCTCAAGAGCCCGACACCGTCGGCACCTGTAGCAGCTGCCTTCTCCGCATATTCGGGCAGGTCCATTATCACCTTTATCTCTGTCACAGTCTCCAGCGGCCCTCCTGAAGAGACTTTCACAGCGTCACTGTTGGTCTCCCCGACAGGCGCTCCCATCTCTACTTTGCCATCATAGACCTTGCCTGCAGTAGCGTCTATGGTTATGATCTGGCCCTCCTTCAAAGTCTTGGTCGCTGTCTGCGATCCTACGATACAGGGGACACCCATCTCTCTCGAGACTATCGCTGCGTGGCATGTGCTCCCTCCAGAATCAGTGACTATGCCTGCAGCCCTCTGCATGATAGGGACCATGTCAGGATTTGTCATCTCTGTGACAAGTATGTCTCCGACCTTTATCTTGTCAAAATCTGCAGGGTCATTTATTAGCTTGACAGTCCCTGAAGCTATGCCCGGACTTGCTGAAAGGCCCTCGACTATTATCTTGGCCTGGCTCAAGCCTATCCCTTTCTCTTCGCTTTTCTTAGATGTCGGTGAGGATTTCAAGGTCGTGACAGGCCTTGACTGCACTATGAAAATCTCCTGTCCTTCAATTGCATATTCTATATCCTGGGGCTTATGGTAATGCTTCTCTATGTCAATAGCAAGATTTGCCAGATTCTTTATCTCAAATTCAGTAAGGATCTGTGCCTTCTTCTTATCTTCAGCCACATCCTTCTTGACAGTGGTACCCATGTGCACATCCTTTGTGTACATCCATGTCTGCTCATTTACCTTCTTCTCTATTATCCTTCCGGTGTTCTTGTCATAGATGTACTCATCAGGGTTGATGGCACCTGAGACAACAGCCTCGCCAAGACCCCAGCTTGCCTCCACTAACATCTCTGCAGAATTACCGTTTCTTGGATTTACACTGAATAGTACACCAGCCTTATCAGCAG
>JAUVBP010000060.1 GCA_030591125.1 Candidatus Woesearchaeota archaeon
CATCAACACTGGTTGCAATGCAGGCACCTGCCTATACAGCAGGGAAGAATCCAGTCCCTCCTGCCCTCCCGACCCAGTAGATCCATGCACAGGAATCACCTGCCCAGACGATTGCGACGGCACAACACTGAAACACAGCGGAACCTGCTCAGAAGGAACATGCGATTACAATCTAGAACCACTGAGCACCACCTGCGGATACGACCCTTGCGCATTCACATTATGTGAAGACTTCTGCAGTGGAACAACTTTTTTCATCAACACTGGTTGCAATGCAGGCACCTGCCTATACAGCAGGGAAGAATCCAGTCCTTCCTGTCCTCCCGACCCAGTAGATCCATGCACAGGAATCACCTGCCCAGACGATTGCGACGGTACGACACTGAAACACAGTGGAACCTGCTCAGCAGGGACCTGCGATTACAATCTAGAACCTATGAGCGTCTCGTGCGGGTATGTTCCACCCGCAACATCAGGAGTGATAGTGGTCCTTGATCCAGGACATGCCAACGTATCTGCTGAAGGCATACTCAACCATAAGATATCTGCTGCATTGAGACCTCTACTGGAAGCAGAAGGCATCACTGTCTACGAGACAGCTACTTCTCTCGACGTAAATGCCCGGGCAGACTATGCTGACGGGTTGGACGCAGACATCCTTCTCTCGATACATTTCAATGCTTTCGACGGGACTGCTGAAGGTGTTGAGGCATATTACTACGACACGGATGATCAGACTTTTTGTGACACCATATTACCTTATGTAGAAGATATCCTGCCGAGCAATAATAGGGGCGTGAAGCCAGACACTTCTTCAGCACCAGGAAGTCTGGGCGTCCTCAGGTCAAGGAATGGTACTGCATGTCTTGTTGAGCTGGAATTTCTGGACCGCGTAAGGGACATTTCATTCATGGATGTGAATTACACTGACTTCAGTACATTGCTTAACAGCGAGGATTACATATCTGCAGCTTCCAACGCTCTGAGAGACGGCATACTAGATCATTTTAACATCACTGGCTCGTGTGCAGGTATAAGCTGTCCAGACACTTGCGACGGGACAACCCTTAAGCACAGCGGGACGTGTAATGCAGGGACTTGCGAATATTCTCTTGAACCATTCAGCACTATCTGCGGTTATGATGCTTGTGCTTTTACGATATGTGAAGATTATTGCGATGGGACGACTGCGCACTCATCAGGCACTTGTTTTGCAGGGCAATGCTATTACTCATCCATCCAGGAAGAATCAGAGACATGCGGCTGGGTAGACCCCTCACAACTTGCCGCTCTGGGGATAATACAGTTCTATCTTACCCCCTCAGTGATTACATGCGACCAATCAAGGACCATCACTATGAATCTCGGCCTTGTCAACATGAACAGTAACACTGCAGAAGATGTTGGGGTGGATTATACTTCAGCAGGTGCAGGCCCTATTTTTTCCACCTTGCCGTTCGACATGCCAGGTAATTCTGTCAGGACAGAGTCAGCAGAGTACACGATATCCGATACAGTTCCTGCAGGCACGTATAGCATTGAAGCGACAGTACTATACGCAGGAACAAGCATGGAGGCCAATACACACGTCACCATCCAGGCTTGCATAGATACTCCGATAGACGATACACCGATCAACAATATAGATCATTTCATAGATAACATTGATGCGATACCTGATGTTTATCAATATAATAATAGTCTTGGATTAACTCAGTCACAAGAAAATAGGTCTTGCGGACCCTCAGCTGCTGCGAATTATTTTGTATGGTTATCAGATAATGGTTTCTCAAATTTTTCATCAGGTACCCAATTAGAATCATTGTCATCAACCATAAAGACATTGTATAATTCAAGTTATATGAATACTGTGGGCGTGGGTGCAACCGATCCTGATCAATTAGTTGAAGGTATTGAAAAGTACGTCGAAGATAATGATTATGTGATAAATAATCTAAGATTTCAAGGTTGGAAAGATATGGATGATCCATACGACACCGGAATTGAAATACCTAGTTTTGATTGGATAAAAGAGGGAGTGAAAAATGAGGAAGGAGTATTGATTCATTATGCGTGGTATAGATATTATTCCACAAATGATAAGTATGTTAGATTGGGCGGACATTGGGTTACTGCTGTTGGATACGGTATTCAGAAAAATGGAACTTTAAATCCTGATATACTGATCATTCACGATCCTGCATTTAGCGGTAGTAGTAATAATTATGTAAACATGTCCCTACTACCCGACGATGCAACTTTCGGTTATGATAATAGAATGCCTAATTCGACAAAAGGGTTCTATGATATGGAAGGAGTCTCTCATGCGATCCCTCGATCAACTCACGTCATCATGGAAGGAGTTGTCAGATTCAATGTGAGCAAGCCTGCAGCAGCAACACCTGCAATCCCTATCACGACAGGTACAGGCGGCTCTGGTGGTGGAGGTAGCAGCACCTCATATCTGCAGGACACAATAAGCGTACCTACAGAGCCAGTAGTCGCACCGAGTACGAATCCTGCTCTGGCATTCATAGTGCCAATCACACAGCAGACCACATCTACACCGAGAATACCTGCACCGATAGATGAAGTGGCTCCTGTAGAAGAAGTAAGTACCGAGGCAGCACCTACAGTCACCCTTATCACTGTCGGGACCGGATGCAGCAGTGACGCTGATTGCAGTTCTGGTGAGACCTGCCTCCCTGACGGGATGATACAGAAACTCTTTACCGAACCGAAATGCTGTCCTGAAGGAGATGAGTTGATTGATGGGAAGTGTGTAACTCCCAGAGCATCAGGATGGAATGAAGGATGTTCTGATTCTACATCCTGCAGGACAGGTCTTGAATGTATATCAACTGCAAGTTGGTGGTACATATTCGGGAGAGACTCGGGAGTATGCTGTTTCCCTGATCAGGAACAGGAAGGTGGAGAATGCATCTCGAACCTGATAGTGTCGATGCCTGTGGAGAGAGTTTAGCTCCCTGTTAAACTGCTTGAATTAAAAGGATCCATCATCAGAAAAATTTATAAAAAAGACGATATAAACAGTCTTAAAAAGAGGTACACAGCCTCTTAGACTTATTCTACGGAATTGAGAGGTAAATATTGAACCACAGTAGCAAGATGAAGATGGATAACCCGGATCTCGAGCAGCGTCTACAGGATGTACAGCATGTCGTCATCAGCGCCAGTCATGATATCTACAAGAGCCGCAGCAAGGTGGATAAGGATACTATTGATGGAGCTGAAGCATACCGTAGGGAAGGCCTGAGCTGCATAAGCTACAAGTTCAGAAGGGCAGCAGATGATGATATTGATGAGAACAAGGCATTGATGCCTGCGTACAGGGATGTCCCTTTAGTCGCACATAATATCATTGCCCGCATAAGGCAGGGCTTCACTGTTGCTGTAGTAGGCAGTGCAGAAGTCAAGCTCGTTGTTGATGGGTTAAGGGATTATCTGGGTGTCACAGAAGACCGCCTTAAGTACGTCCCTGAAGGGAAGAGCTATGCGGAAAATGTGAAAAAAGGACGGAAGGCCCTTGGGTTGAAGAAGGGACAGAGATATCTTTTCGAACCGGCAGATGTCATACTCGACGAGGATGTCAGCGACCTCTGTGCTGATCCTGATGTCGCTGAGTATGACTGTGTCGCCAACTTCAACGGTCAGGAGTCAGCATTCTCAGATACTACAGAGTTCTTTCCGCGGAATTATAATTTTGATTTCACAGACCTTGATGGGATCATGCAGCCCACGAAAGAGTGCAACAAGATGGTCTTTTCGAAGAGATTCCCACTATGGATACTGAATGCCCTGTACCGCAACCGGGAGAAAGGAAGACTGAACATATTGCCCCTGCTTACATTGGGAGGCGCTAAGTTCCTGACAAGATACCATTCATTATCTCAGCACACTAAAGAGGTCATAAGATACAATAGGCAAAGCCTTGCCCTGAGGAAAGAAGGTATCCAGAGGAAGTTCAGTTTCTCAGCTGCTACTGCGAAAGAGATAATGCAGGCAATATTCAATAGGAAGCTGCTCATCAAGGCAGACCATAAAGAGCCTTTCAGGATCAAGGACATAGATGCATGGCATGATCTGTGGTACTACCAGCACATATTTGATGAGGTGAAGCAGAGATATCCTGATTCTTCATTGGATGGATTGGAGCACATCTCCAGGTATGCAGAGGATCTTGTCAACTTCAACGAGCGCATGCAGAAGATAAAAGGTCAGATAGGCGTACTGAAAGACTTCAGGGGATACGCCAACAAGAGAGCGAGTGACCTTCAGATGGAACAACAACCTTTCAACAAAGACGGGACTCTAGCAATCCCTCCTGCAAAAGGCGAGGACATAGGTGCTTCTGTGGATTATCTTATCCAGAGAAAGAAAAAGAAAACAGCCTAAAACTAAATACAACATATTTCTAAAATAAGAAAATAAAAATCCCGGCGGCCGGACTTCCAAACCGACCACATTGCGATCAGTTCTTTGAACCAGCAACCTTCCGGTGACTGCTGACCCGTTTTCATACATGGCGATCATGCCTTGTCTACGGGTGCTGTATTAGCTACAGCCGGACGCACCACCATTATGCTACGCCGGGATTGGTGCATAATAAGGTAGAATAGAAGGGAAAGAAGGGTGTTTTTAAAGGTTTCTGTGTGTTATGGGCCATTCCTCAGATATTATAATTCTTCTTTCTCCAGGCATAATATTCCCGTAGTCCTGGCTGGACAGGTTCATCTTCAAGTAACGAACCAAAAGCCTGGATATACAGCCCTGACACGACATCGAAGTTCCATTCAGTATAGGGGCATTCCAGGAAGAAGTGCCTCCGCACACCATCATCTACAGATGCACAGTATCTTATCTCACCAGGAGTCGGCGAACCTATCTGCAATGGGCTGTGTGTACTGCTATCAAACAACTCAATAAACTTATCGAGCGTCATCTCAGGGTCAGGCTGTCTTTTCCATGATTGTGAAGCATCCAGCATATCGAACCACTTCCTCACATCTTCAAGCCTTTCAGAAGTATAGAGTGCCTTGAGGAACAACAGGTTATTCTTGACGCTTTTCCTGTCAAGCATTATCTGGTTTACATATACCATAGATAGAAACAGCACTCACACATATAAAACATCAAGCACAGAGAAATTTATCAAACCGCAACTCACACGCAAAGACCTTTGGTCTTTGGTGTCCTAAAATTATTGTTAAGCAAGCGCTGGACAAGCCCCGCACTTTAGTGCTGGGTTAGGCGCTTACCAATAATTTTATGATTTCGTCAACTCTCTCCAATTCTGAACATACTCAAGATACTTCTTGTCGAACTCTTCCTTCGGAGTCACAGGTATGTCTAATTTATTGAACGCATCCCTTATCTCCAATAAAGCCCAATCTTTCCCCTGCGCATTAGTCTTCCGTTCAATCTCGAGTATCCTGCCATACCCTCTGTTGTCATCCACACAGACCGAGAAACCTTTCCAGCTGAACTTGTGCCTTTTCCTGAACCACTTGACCTTTACAGGGTAGCCCATCATGGCGAACATCTGTTCAAGCATCGGAAACTCATCACGGGAGAACTTCACTTCAAGCTCCTCACGGGCATGCTCATGCATCTTGCCTTTCTTCATCCATATCTTGGAGCCAGAGTTGTTCTGCTGTATCCTGATATCTATAGGAGCCTCAAAGTAATATGTGACCTGGTTATCCTCTACTACATCATTGCTGCTTGTCCGAAAGAATCCCAACATCCGGTCATACTGCTCATCTGTGAGAAAGCTCCTGACTTCAACCTCGATATTATTACATGCCATGGGATAAGACAATACTTACTCCTCTAAATACTTTACCACAACCATTATAAACGCAGCAACCAACATATACCAAAAGAGGTGCTAAGATATGGTAATTGCAGCGATGAGAGGGGCTGTCTTCGAGGCCTTGAAGAGGCAGGAAGAGACTTTCTCTATGTATGATCGGTTCTCAAAGGAAGCGACTGACAAGATACTCTCTGATTTCTTCCGTTCTTTGGCAGATGATGTCAAGGGGCATATTGACATGATGAAGCAGCTGAATCTTCACAGCATCATAAAGTTCGGACTGCCGATAAAGTTGGACATAACTAGCTTTCACTTTGATCAGGAGAAGCTGCATCACATCAAGGACAAGGCAAATGCATTAGAGCTATTGAAGCTTGGCATTGACGAAGTGAATGCAGACATTGAGTATTATGACCATATAGCAGAACACGCATTGTTCCCTGAGATCAAGCGCTTGTTCCGTGTCCTGGCAGACAAGGAGCTTGATCATAAGTCTAAGATGAAAGTGTTGTATGATATTTTAGAATAAGAAAAAAAATTCAAAAGATTAAATGGATTGGATATCTCTGCTCAATACTTAAGCAGCTTCGTCCTTCTTTTCTTCTTCTGCAGGAGCCTCTTCTACAGGTGCAGCATCTTCAGCTGGAGATTCTTTCTTCTCTTCTTCTGGTGCCTCTTCTGCAGGAGCCGCTTCCTCAACCGGAGCTGCTTCCTCAACTGGAGCCTCTTCTGCAACAGCCGCTTCCTCAACTGGAGCCTCTTCTGCAACAGCCGCTTCCTCAACCGGAGCTTCTGCCATAGGAGCCGCTTCAGCCTGCTGAGTGATCTCGCTTCCTTTCTGGAGCAGAGTCACATCCTGTGCCTGAAGTCCTCGTTCACCATCTCCTGGCTCGAATGCTACGCGATCATTATCCCGTAGGAATGTTCCCTGTGCTACAGCACTGTAGTGTACGAAATACTCTTTTTCGTCTTCACCGCTGATGAAGCCATAGCCCTTTTTCCTGTTGAACCATTTTACTGTTCCTTCCATTTTTACTCCTCCTCAATGCTTTGGATCATCCCAGGCTTTTCCTGGGTATTGTCGGCAGAGAAAAAAAGCCTTCTTTTTAAAGTTTTGCCCAAAAAACGGAAAACAACCTTTAAATAACATATAGACCCTATTATTTTATGGTGTTGGAGATACGACCTACTACAGACGAAGTACGGAGATGGCTGCTTTCTACATTGAAACATAGCTGCAGGGTAGAGTACTACCTGCATAAACTTGATCTC
>JAUVBP010000017.1 GCA_030591125.1 Candidatus Woesearchaeota archaeon
ATGCAGAGAAGCTGGAAGAGTGGCAAGAGCGGCTTCCAGAGTGCGCAGAGTTCATGGGCAATTTCTTCGGCACATGCAGGTCAGATAATATTGAGACCAATTATCTCAACTATGCGACTGACATCATCAGACAACAGAATATAGACCCGACATGGTACCAGTATGGTGAACCCTTGATGCATGCCTTTGAAGAGATAACTACCAGCATCAAAGAATTAGACTGATCATGATTTTCCCGTAAAAAAAAGAGTTCTTGATTCATGACAAAGTAGCCAGAGCACCAGGCAGATCAATCACCACATAATATGAAACAGGTATTCACAGTATCGATAGACGAGAAACTGGTACAGGACATCCGAGAACGTGCTAGAGACAGCACTTTCCGCAACAAGTCCCACCTAGTAGAGGAAGCTATCAAGAAGTTCCTGGAGGACGAGAGATGAACCTCGAAGCCCGCCTCAAGAGAGTAGTTGATAAAGATCCTGATAGGTACGACCCTGAGACAATCATGAGAGTACATCAGTTTATCCTCTGGACAGAAGAGAATCCTGAAAAACACAAACCCTGGAAAGGATTTGAAAAGATTGATGATTTTGAACTGTATTACAATACAAACCCAAACTTAAAAGAAAGAACATCCGAAGAACTAAAAAAAAACAAAAACGGAGGAAACGCATTTTACAGGGCACTTCTAACGATATGTCAAATAGAGTCTAAGAAAACCGGCAAAACCTTCAGAGAACTGACCGAATGGATGCCCAGACAACTCGTAGACTGGTCAGATTTCAAAACTGTCGAAGACTTCATAAAAGAATACGAGACAAACCCAAACCTGAACAGCAAAACATACGAAGAACTAAGAAAAGACAAAAACGGAGGAAACGCATTTTACAAGGCACTTCTAACAATATGTCAAATAGAGTCTGAGAAGACCGGCAAAACCTTCAGAGAACTGACCGAGTGGCTACCACGAAATAACAATGACTGGTCTAAATTTGCAAATATAGCTGACTTTAAAAAAGAATACATGACAAACCCGAACCTCCGAGGAAGAACACCTGCAGAGCTAATGAACGATAAGAAGAAAGGAGGGAAAAAATTCTACAATGCACTACGAAAATTCGTCACTAAAATATCTAATGGAGATGACATAAAAAGAGCATCTCTGATGAAAAAAGTATTAGTGTATTCAAATAAGTGCAAACATTACAATTTTAGGAATAGCACCATTAGATTTGACTCACGACCTGAACGCATCATTGCGATACTCCTCAACAAATATGGCTTGCTTAAGAGACCTGAAGAAGGGAAGAATGTTCATGTGAAGACAAACGGGGACCATCAACACAGCATAGACTTCCTAGTCGGAAACACATTGATTGAATATCACCCATTCAATAGAAAATATGATCCTAAACAAGGACGGAACAGCAACGAGGAAGTGACAAGATACAAGTTCAAAAACATAACTAATCCTAAATATTCAGACCACTGGTTCTGGCATATCTGGGAGATAGATGATGTTTACGATATCTTGAAGGACAACGCAGTGAACCCTCTTATGAACAAGCGTTACCAGAATTTAACTAAAGAACAGTTCGAAAAACACATAGACCAGGCTTACGATAAAGCACGGAAATACGATATTACTCAAGAAGAAGAAAACAGAAGAAAGACTGAAACAACCCCTTATGGCATTCACGCACATATCCCTATGCTACACGGACAGTTTGCGATAGATGACTTGCCCTCAAAGGACGTGGCCAATTCCGACAAAGAGATCGACAAGAAGAGGTCTGCAGCATGAACCTCGAGACCCGCCTCAACAAATTAGTAAAGTCTAATCCAGATATTTACACAGATGATTCTGTCGAACGTGTCAGGGAGTTCATAAGGCATATAGAGGAGAATCCTGAGAGTCCAAGACCATTTGGCAGGATGCTTACAGATATAGCTGACTTTGAGATGTTCTACAACACACATCCAGAAATCAGAGGTAAGACTGCCAAAGAGCTTCAGGACGGCACGCCGGGAGGTAATTCATTCTATCAATCATTATTGAGATTCTGCAGGAAAGAGACAGGAGACGATCCTGTTGAGGGTGAGAGGCTTAGAGCATGGATCCCGCGAAGTCTGAATACCCGGACAGACCATACTACCTTAGAGCATTACAAGAGAGAGTATGAGGCCGATCCAAACCTCAAAGGGAAGACTGCGAAAGAACTTCTTGATGACCTCGACAATGGAGGAAACTCATTCTATCAATCATTGAGAAAGTTCTGCAAGATACAGACAAAAGGAGAGAAGGGTAAAGTAAGAGAGATGATGGGTTGGCTTCCGAAAAAAAGGAATTATTCAAGATCGAAGTATACCACAATCAAACAATTCAGACAAGAATATGAGAACAACCCACATTTCAGAGGAAAGACACGCGGTGAGCTCTCTGAGGATGTCAGGTTTGGAGGGTCTTCTTTCCACCAGATGTTGATCAAATTCTGTAATAAGAATACTGGTGGAGATAAGAAGAAGAGAGATAAGCTGCTGAGTTGGATACCTGCCAAGAGGAAAGATAGGTCTTCATACACGAGCATGGATGATTTCAGAGAGGAATACAATTCTACTCCTGCCTTCAAGGGGAAGACAAGGAACCAGTTGAATAAAGACAGAGAGAATGGCGGCAAGTCATTCTATAGTGCATTGATGCGTTATTGCAGGATAAATTCAGGCGGAGATAAGAATAGACAGGTTGAGATGATGAGTTGGCTGCCGAGCGACAAGAGAAACAGGTCAGGATATGCTATGGATGATTTCAGGCAAGAATATGCTGGTGATCCGAACCTGAAAGGTAAGACCCAGAATGAGCTGTACTTGGACAGGAACAGGGGAGGCGAATCGTTCATGAGAGCGCTGATACGTTTCTGCAAGAAAGAGTCAAAAGGAGATAAGAAGAAAGAGGAACAGCTCCGGCAGTGGGTACCTAAGAATAATAACGATTGGTCAGACTTCACCACAGTAGGACATTTCAAGAGAGAATATGAGACTAACCCCCACTTCAAGGGGAAGAGTGCCTCTGAACTATATACAGATGATAAGCATGGAGGTGCTCGTTTCTATGGGAAGCTCATAAAGTTCTGCAGGACTAAAGCGAAAGGGGATATGAACCTACAGAGA
The DNA here is from genome assembly GCA_030591125.1 of Candidatus Woesearchaeota archaeon. Classification (GTDB taxonomy): domain Archaea; phylum Nanobdellota; class Nanobdellia; order Woesearchaeales; family UBA11576; genus JABMQF01. The sequence continues at coordinate 3,172 of JAUVBP010000017.1, forward strand.
AAGATGACGAATTGGCTGCCAAAAGACAGGTACGAGTGGGATACTTTGACCTCAATAAATGATTTCATAGAGGAATATAATAATAATCCTGAGCTGGCAGGCAGGTCTCGGACAGATATGATGAATGATTACGGGAACATAGGTGCTGCATTCTATGCTGCACTGCGCAGATTCTGTGATATTGAGACCGGGGGAGACAAGAAAAAAACGAAAGAGATGATCAAATGGATCCCCTACTCAGACAGGTTCTGTCATTATGACTTCGGGAAAGGACCTATCCGTTTCGACTCCAGACCCGAGCGAACAATCGCAATATTACTCAATAAGTATGGCCTGCTGAGATCACCTGAAGAAGACGTTAACATACACGTCCCGACAAATGGAAAACGGAAGCACAGCATCGACTTCCTTGTGGGAAATACCTTCATAGAATATCATCCGCTCCACTTCAGCGATATACGTGCAGGGTTGGATTTTGATGATGTATTCCAGAAGAGATGGGAGAATATAACAAACCCTGCGTATAGTGAACATTGGCTCTGGATGATAGATAAGGTGAGTACCTTATATGATGTGCTCAAGGACCCTGAAGTAAACCCTTTGATGTACAAGAAATATCAGATGATGTCTAAAAAAGAATTCAGTGAAGATGTTAGATGGGCACGAAAAGCAACCAAGAAGTATGACGCCGCCCACCCACCTAAGAAGAGACCACTCAGAAAAGCCGCCTGAACCCCTTCTACCCTTATTCAAACGAAACCTTTAAAAGCACTCCTTCACTAAGTATCTATAGCATAGTACAGACCGTCTTACCGGGTGTTTATATGACAGATACCGTACACGACCTTATAATCATAGGCGCAGGGCCAGCAGGCCTTACAGCCGCCATCTACGCTGCCAGATACAGGCTAAACACCCTAGTCATAGGTCCTGATATCGGCGGAACAGTCACGTCAGCCCATCTCATAGAGAACTGGCCAGGACATAAGGCCACAGGCATGGAGATAATGGACACTTTTGTCCAGCATGTCAAGGATTTCAATGTCCCTATCCTCACTGATGATGTCAAGAAGATAGAGAAGCAGGATGACCTGTTCATCGTACATACAGGAAAAGATATAGTGAAGGGCCACACAGTCATCCTGACCATGGGCACTAAACGCCGGAAGCTCGACATCCCTGGAGAGGATAAGTTCTCAGGCAAAGGGGTAAGTCATTGCGCAACCTGTGATGCGATGTTCTTCAAGGACAAGGATGTCGCGGTTGTCGGAGGTTCAGACGCATCGGCCATGGCTGCTCAGGTATTGAGCCAGCATGCTAAGAGTATAAAGATAATCTACAGGAAAGCAGCATTGAGAGCAGAACCGGCAAGGGTCAAAGAGATAGATGACAACCCGAAGATAGAGTGCATATTCAACTCTAACGTCAAAGAGATACATGGTGACAAGACTCTTACAGGAGTCAAGCTGGACACCGGGCAAGAGCTCGATATCCAGGGCCTGTTCATAGAGATCGGCGGCACGCCGATAACAGCGATGGCAAAAGAGCTCGGAATAGAGCTTTCAGACACTAACCGCATCAAGGTCAATGCTGACATGTCGACGAATGTCGAGGGTGTTTTCGCGGCCGGAGACATAACTACCGGCTCCAACGAATTCAACCAGATCGTCACTGCAGCATCAGAGGGCGCGATAGCAGCATTGAGCGCATTCAATCTCACAAGGAAGAAAAAATAAGATGGCCAAGAAAAAAGCTACTACAAAGAAAAAGAAGAAAGCGGTCAAGAAGAAGGAAGAGGACGATGACTGGACTGATGAGGATCTTGTAGAGGACCACGAGAATATTGACATGGAAGAGATCGATATAGATAGTCTTGAATTCACGAAATTGAAGGACCTGAAGCTAGACATGACCGACGTCAACATAGTAGCTACGATAGATTTTGTGGGAGAGACTCACGGTAAAGGTTACGGCGAGGACCCTTTCGCGATAGGTTTCCTGAGAGACAAGACCGGAGAGATAAAGATGACTTTCTGGGGAGATGATCTCAAGGAAGCTAAACCGAAAAAGAAAATACGCATAATCAAGGCATCTGTCGGGCAGTACAGAGGACAGCTGCAGCTATACCCTAACAGGCAGATAGGTATTGAGTTCTTGGGAAAGTGAGAAAACAGACCCTCAAGAAGATTCTCACCGCATTGATAATACTGCTCTGCGTGAGCACTGCAGTGATGATATACATCTCCAACCTTCAATCAACAGCATTCAACCTGGGACTGTACGAAGATAAGTATGAAGAATTCAATATCTACGATAGATTCCCTGATGATACTGACCTGAAGAACGAGACAACAAATCTGATCACCTACATGGAGTCTGGAGAAGGTGAACTCCAATCGGATTTCTTCAATGAAAGAGAGAAGACACACATGGTTGAAGTACGCACTCTTTTCCGTGCATCACAGATGATGCTCAACATCGCAGTGGCCATATCGATCATCACTCTTTTCCTCATATTCTACATCCTGCGGCATCTCCACATGAAGATGTCAGAGAAAGGCATTGACCAGCTACTGAAAGGTATATTCACCCGTTTCCTGATCTGGACAGGATGGATTGTCGACGGGATAGCGATCCTTCTGGCGATCATAGCCATGACGTTCAGCACATCATTCATCAGGTTCCATGAGCTGTTCTTCAGGACAGATACCTGGATCCTCAACCCCGCGACAGACAACATGATCAATATGTTCCCTCAGGAGTTCTTCCTTGACATGTTCCTACGGATCATCTTCATGAGCATCCTCTTTGCGACAGTGATGCTTGTGGCAGGATACCTGATGAGATTAGGTGTTCCAGAAGGCATAAAAGAAAGATTCCACAGGATTAAATAAAGTTCTTCTTCCTCAGGAAATTAAACAGCTGCTTTGCTGCCTTTACAGCAGACATCGACTCCCTGTCCAACACCAGCGCAGGTTTCCGAGGCTCCTCGTATGCCACATCAACACCGACTACAGTTCCCAGTTCAGGGTAATCTTCACCAGTCATCCGCCTGTTGAGTGCTTTGGAATATACTTCCTTGGTGCTGAGCTTGGTCTTCTTCTTCATCTCTTTCTCAACACATTTACGCAGGGAAGACTTCACATACACCTCTACAAATCCTGGTGCAATCGTACGGAGGTCCTCTCTCCATTTCCGCTTGTAGCCTGTCGCGTCGATCAGCACATTGCCCCCATCCTCATATATCTGCATTGCCCGATTGGCAAGCTCATGATATGCCTTTTCCCGGCCATTTTCATCATACGAGGCGAAGCCCAGCTCTTTCTTTATCTTGCTCATGCGGAGGTATTCTATCTCTTCCCCTTCTCCATCGAGAAGCCCTACTAGAAGACGCGCTATCTCACTTTTGCCTGCTCCAGGCAGGCCTGTTATCCATAGTATGAATGCCATATGTTTCGCCCAAAAACCTATCAATAATTATAGTGCGTCAAGATATTTAAAGATTTGCCAAAAACACGTAGTTCAGAGCCCATAGTCCTAAATCCATGCAAAAGCTTTAAATACCCTTTTGGGCTGTTCTGTCATTGTTTTGAGGAATTTCAAGAATCACAAATCAGTTGTATAGAATAGGGTGGAATAGCTATAGATACTCTGTGGTTCTTGAAGCTCTCAGGCCACAATTATTAATAAAAAAGATAAGTGGAATGAGTTGTTTCAAATGAGAAAAGAGGAGATTAATGTAATCAAGATACTGTTTGCAGTATTTACTCTCATTCTCGTGAATATCCTCATCATATCCACAGTTGGAAATAATCTTTCTGGACTCGTCACCCAACAGGAAGAGGTCTTTGCAGAAGTGCAGCAGGCTCCTGCTGAACAAGAGCCCGCCTTCCTTTCCGAAGCAGATGCTGAGGCAGCAAAACTGCCATTGGACAGGACACCTGAATATGGTCCCACACTCGAACGCACTGATGACAATCTCCTGAACATACTGGGAAAAGATGGCTTCGCAGATCCTAGAGTAGATGACGGGAATATCAGCGTGATAATAGTTCTGAAAGACCAGCCGCTGAGTAAGATAAGCAAAGAACATAAGGTGATCTCCGAAAAGAAGATTGAGCATAAAGTGAAAGAGCTCAGGGATATCAACAAGAAGACACAGGTCCTGAGTGAAGAGGAGATCCGTGAGATTGGTCATGCTCAGGCAATGGAGATAGAGTCCGATGCGCTGAGTGAAGAAGATAAGGCACGTCATGAGATACTGACAAGCGAGATTGAATCTGAGATGCAGGTCATGCGTCAGGGCATACTTGACGAGACCGGAGAAAATGTCAAGGCGTCACAAGATAAGGTGCAGAGACGCATCGAGAAGTGCGGCGGCAAGATAAGGAAGAAGCTCAGGATAATGAACGCCCTCTCTGCAGACATACCTAAGTCATGTCTCTGGGATCTGCAGAAAGAAGGAGAGATCGCTGGCGTATATGAGAACACGTTGGCTGAAGCACAGCTCGACATCAGCGTACCGACGATATATGGTGACCTGCTTCACGCAAGAGGATATGCTGGAGGAGTATGGGACCTTGCAGTGATGGACACAGGGATTGACGCATCACATCCGAATCTCTACGTCGACTATGCAAAGACTTTCCATCCTGATTGGTTCACAAGGACTTTCCTGATATCCTATAATGACAATCCGGACAGTACAAATGACCTACAAGGCCACGGCACCCACGTCGCAGGCATCGTCGCAAGTACACATCCCACATATAGAGGCGTTGCATATGGCCTCGACAAGCTGATCAATGTGAAAGCTGGTTTCCGCACTGGAGGCGGTGGAGGGAGCATGTTCGATGATGACATGATGGATGGTGCAGACTGGGCCATATACACTGCTGGAGCTGACGTGCTGAGCTATAGTTTCGGAAGCGGTCATTCTTCAAGTGATGACTGCAGCAGCTGCCGTTTCTTTGATGCTATCGTCGATAATCTTAATGTTCCTATAGCTGTATCTGCAGGTAATAGTGGTGCTTATGGTAACAATACGGTAGGCTTGCCTGCAATTGCATATAATATATTCAGCGTCGCGAGTGTATATGATTATGGCACCACAAGCAGGAGCAATGATGCTGTAAGCTATTTCAGTAGCCGTGGCTATTCTGCAGGCGGCAGGATAAAACCAGATATAGCTGCGCCAGGCACTTCAATAATTTCAACAAAATCAAGCGCAGCACCTTGTTTAGTAGGTTGTTCCTGTTCAGACAATTTAATGACTTGTTCAGGCACCAGCATGGCATGCCCTCATGTCTCCGCTGCAGCAATACTTGCTCTTGACATGACATCCTGGAGAAACCCTGCGGTCCTAAAGGCACTTCTCATAAATACTGCGGAGAGCTCAGGTACATTCTCTGACAAGATGGATTATGGTTGGGGATACCTTGACCTTGACCATGCTTATGCACACCGCAACGACCTGTTCTCAAGCACTGTAGCAGAGAATGGAGGTTACAAGCTTTACAAAGGCCACCTCGACGCAGGTGAGAAAGTTACACTGGTCTGGCATAGGCACGTCAACTATGGTGGAAGTAGCTACCCGAGCACATACTATACAGTGAATGATCTCGACCTCCACATGTATGATGCTAACAGCAACTCTTATCATGATAGGTCCATAGCAGTCAAGGAGAACGTGGAGCAGGTAGAATCTTCCGGAAGCTATGATGTCGTTGTGAAGGTGAAAGGATACACATCTAATTTCTATCATGGCTCAAATTATGAATCATACGGTCTTGCCACAGAAGATGGGTTCTACTCTACAACTAAACCCACAGTGACTGGTACAGTATCCCACCCTACAACAATATATGATGATGAGCTGCCATTCACCATCAATGTCCAGGTCTCAAACACAGGAGGTACGAACGCGCACAGCTCGCATCCTACACTGTATCTTGCTTCAGGCCTGACAGTCTACTCCAGCCCATCATCTATCTCACCGATCTCTGCTTACAGCTCTGACACGGCGACATGGCTCATCAATGCGAACAGCCTCGGTACAAAGTCAGGCATCTACGCGAGATACGGGCACTACAGTTATGGGATATATGAATATGGGACAACTTCAACAACATCAGTCACCATCCTTGACGATGACACAGCACCACCATATTTCTACAAATGGCTCTACGCCAGCTCAATATATGGAAGCTCATCCGCATCAGTCACAGCATATCTTGTTGACGACAGCGGACTCAGTGATGTTGAACTGGAATATGATTATGACAATGACGGAAATCCTGAAGACAGCATAAACATGAGCATCATAGGTACTCGCGCAATCGGGACTATACCTGCACCAAACAAGACATATGAGACCAAGACCCTGTCATTCAGGGTCACAGCAACAGACGGAGACGATGATTGGACAGGAGACTCATTAGCTACAACCTCATCAAAGAGATACATCTACATCCGTGATGATGATACTGCTGCACCTGCATTCAGTGATTGGCAATTCACAGATACGGGAGATGTAAATGATCCTATACCCGTCTCGGTCACCATAACTGATGCCAGCGGCATCGAATATGCCACACTATACTATGATTATGGGGCTGACGGGAACATAAACGGCAGCGTCAATCTCACCGATTCGGGGAATGTTTGGTCCGGCATCATACCCGCTCCAGGCCCTGATTATACAGGGATGTCCACGACATTCTTCGTGGAAGCGCAGGATAATGACAATGATGGTCGGGTAGGCGACAACATAACTGCAATCTCCTCTACGCAGAACGTAAGTATAACCGATGATGACACTGCTCCACCTTCTTTCGACGCCTGGCGTTTCTCAAGCACAGCATTCGGGATTGATGAACTGATAGTCAACGTCACCATAAGTGATGAGTCAGGACTTGCAAGTGTAAGACTATTTTATGATTATGAGGCAGATGGCATTGATGATATCCTCAACATGTCACCTGATGGGTCGTATTGGCTAGGCACAATACCTGCACCAGGTGTGGCAAGAGAGACAAAGGATGTAGTGTTCTTTGTGGAAGCGATTGACGATGACTATGACATGACCGGGGATTCATTAGGACTGAACTCTTCCAACTTCACCATAACAGTGCTGGACGATGACACAGAAGACCCTTCATTCGATGTCTGGAATTTTACCCAGGCAGTATACGGGACTTCTGAGATGGAAGTATTTGTCAATCTAAGTGATGAGAGCGGGATCAACCACTCCAAAGTATATTATGACTATGGGGATGATGGGTCAATAGAAGGAAGCGTGAACATGACCCAGACAGGCACTCTCTGGAACGCGACCATCCCTGCTGCAGGCGTTTCATACGAGACAGGCAATGTAAGTTTCATTATCGAAGCTCAGGATAATGATAATGACAGGACCGGCGACAACCAGACAAAGAACTCCACAGCGACAATAGTCCATATATTGGATGATGACGACACGACACCGACAATAACCGATATCAACCACTCAAGCGCGACCGTGTGGAGCGATGAGGTATTTGTGACAGCAAACCTTACTGACGCTAGCGGCATAAGTAACGCAAGACTGTACTATGACTACGGAGATGATGGCAACATAAATGGGTCCATCTGGATGGATCAGGATGGAGACATATGGAATGCTTCCATCCCCGCTTCAGAAGGGAAATACGAGCTTGAGAACATCAGTTTCATCATCGAGGCAGAAGATGGCGATTCAGACAGGGAAGGAGATTCTAGCTTCGAGAATTCCTCAAGACAATTCATTCTCGTCACTGACGATGATACCTCCTACCCTGTCTTTAATTCTTTTGATTACCCTGACATCAGCAACTATTCGAGCACGATAGACGTGACAGTGAACCTGACTGACGCCAGTGGCATCGAGTATGCGAAGATATACTACATCCATGGCGAGGAGTACCCGAACTACAGTTCTATGGTGATGGATCAAGATGGCGACATATGGAATGCTACGCTGCCAGCACCAGGAGAGTTATTCCAAGGCAACTATACACACTTCAAGATTGAGGTCAATGATAACGACGGGGATATCGCGAATGACTCATTGAAGCTCAACTCATCGACACAACAGATCCTCATAAACGACCCTATCGCGGAAGTGACGATACACAGACCTGCACATTCATCTGTCCTCACGTCAGCCTCAGTCGAGTTCAACATAACAGTGACTGAACAGGTCGAATGGATGAACATGTCAAATGACTCTTCACCTTTCAACAACCTCTGCACATCCTGCGATGGATACACTGCATCCGCAACGATGGATGAAGGGGTGCACAACATACACGTGAAGGTGGCTGACAGCACAGGGAACATCAGTGAACAGACTGCCACATTCACGATTGACAACACCGAACCAGTCATACACAACTACAACCTCGGCGAAAATATGACCATCACGGGAAGAGAGAACATCACATTGACAGTGAACTATACTGAAGCGTTCCTCGATAAGATAATGCTGAACAGCCATGATGCAGGCAACCACGAGCTGGTGGAGTGCTCTTCAGGCACAGACCAGACCTGTTCATATGTCCAGGACATGTCAGACCGCGTGCACGG